>JANMMV010000661.1:0-1708 GCA_031373565.1 Saprospiraceae bacterium | reverse complement strand
AGATCTCGAATATCTCTCCAAGCTATTGGTAGCTATCTACCTTTTTCAACGCTCCCATGAGCACCTTAACTTCGACTAAAAAAGCAGTTATATATAGCCGGGTATCTACAAAAGAACAATTAGATGAAGGTAATAGTATTGTAACTCAGCAAAGAATTTGCAAGGAGTATGCACAGAAAAACAACTATGAAGTGGTGGGTTCTTTTGTGGAACTTGGAGAAAGTGCAAAGACGCAAAATAGGACAGAATTGAAAAAAATGCTTGCATTTTGCACAACAAAGAAAAACCAAGTTGATGCTTTAATTATCTACAAAATTGATAGGCTTTCGCGAGACTCGGTTGACTATGGTCAAATACGAATGTTGCTTAGGAAATATACAATTGAAATTAAATCGACGACCGAATACTTTGATGACACACCAGCTGGTAGATTCATGGAGAATATCATTGCCAATGTGGCGCAATTTGATAATGATGTAAGAGCAGAACGATGTTCTGGGGGCATGAAAGAGGCTGTGAGAGAAGGTAGATATGTTTGGAAGGCTCCAGTAGGGTATATCAATACTAAATTGCATGGCAAGTCTAATATTGCTCCTGATAATAACTATGTGTCATACATACAGGAAATATTTAACTTAATTGTGACTAGCAATCTACCAATTGATGAGATACATAAAACGATAACTAAGAATGGTTTTGTTAACCCGGCAGGAAAACCTTTTGTAAAATCATATTTTCATAGACTTATCAGGAATGAAGTGTATGCAGGTTGGATACATAAATTCGGGGAACGGCACAAAGGTGTTTTTGAGCCGATAGTAGATGAAGTTGTTTTCAATCAAGCACAACTATTATTAACCGGCAAACCACAGCAAAGTATAGAGCATATTACAGACCACCCGGATTTCCCTTTGCGAAGATTTGTCACTGATGGGGCTACCAAAAAATTAAGTGGAGGGTGGTCAAAAGGTCGTAACAGTAAGTATGCATACTATCGATTTCTAGGCATAAGTAAAAGCTTTTCGATTACAGTTTTGCATGAAGCCTTTGAATCGTTTCTAAATAGTTTCATGCTTGAACCGAATTACTTAAATAGGTTGAAATATTTCTTTAATCGCGAGTTGCAGACAACGATAGCAAGTGAGCAACAACAAAAAACGACACTAACACAGAAGATTCATCAATTAAATACACAACAAGATTTGTTGGTCAAAAAGAATTTGGATGGCGTGATTAGTGATGCTATTTTGGGTAAGCAACTGAAATCTATTGAAGATCAATTAGCAACATTAAATTACCAACTTTATACTGCCTCAATTGAAAATGATTTTGATGTAGAAAAGGCATTTTCAGTCGTTACAGATTTTTTGAATAACCCAGGAAATGTATGGAAATCAGCACCACTTGAAATGAAACTGAAACTGCAGCGGTTCGCGTTTCCCCAAGGTATCATCTTGGAAAATAATGCTATACGAACCACTAAAATATGTAACGTATTCAAGCTAAAAGAGGAATTTGGAGGTCAAATATCCTCGGTGGTGGACTACCGGATTAAAATTAACAACTCGGTTCCAGTTGCACCTCCACCAACTAAGGAAGAAATCCGCACTGATATTATTACACTTTTTCACATTTTATCAAAAGAGTCGGTAAATATCAACGGACCCTAATATTCCTATAAATAGGAATATTACCCCCCTTATGCGCC
>JANMMV010000849.1:0-4008 GCA_031373565.1 Saprospiraceae bacterium | reverse complement strand
CCTCTGAGGCTTCACGATCTCAGTACTTGGCACCCATACATCAGCAGGCAGCGTACTCGATGAGTTGCTCACGAGATGGATATATTGTGTCGTGTAGGCTATGCCCGCTTTGATACTCATTTTGGAAGTGGCTTTGTAATTGAGATTAACTCGTGGCTCGATGCTACCATATAATTTAGCAGTGTCAAACTTACCAAATCTCTCGCCGGTGATCTTTGATGTGTAAGGTCCTACTTGCTGAAAAGCACTTAATCTAAGCCCTGTATTGAGTGCCCATTTGTTGCCAAGTTTCATATCATCAAGAAAGTAGACGGCATATTCATTGGCATATTTTGGTTCAAACTCGGTCTTGAAATCAACCTCACCATTTGTTGCGCTGGCCGTATTGGGTGTCAAAGTATGATAAGTATAATTAAAGCCAAACTTGAAAGTATGATTTGTGTTGAAATAATTTTCAAAATCAACTTTTAGATTCCAGTCTTTAACACCAGAGAATACTTTAAAATTAAAATCTGCCTGACCGCCATCAATTTCAAACTTATAATCATTGTAGATCGCCGAAACATTCATGAACATCTTCTGACTAAATAGATGATTCCATCTCAGTGTTCCCGTTTTGTTACCATATGGAAGAGAGAAAGTAAAATCACGCTTGGGCTGGCTGAGTTTGAGAACATCGTTACCAAAATAGCCACTAAAGTAAAGCCTATTTTTGTCAGAAAAACGATAGTTCCACTTTGTATTCAGATCGTAGAAGTAGTAATTTGTTCCTTCAAAATCTCCGCCCTTCAACGCAGGTTGTAACAAGTCTAATATATATGTACGCCGACCAGATACAACAAATGAGCTTTTGTCTTTTTGGATTGGCCCTTGAACAGTAAGTCTAGATGAAATCAAGCCTATGCCGCCTTCCACTTCGTACCCTTGGTTATTCCCTTCTTTCATTTGAATATCTAAAACGGAAGAAAGCCTGCCACCAAAATTAGCTGGCATACCACCCGTTATCAACGTTGTATTTTTGATCGCATCAGCATTGAATACAGAGAAAAAACCCAATAAGTGGCCAGAATTATAAACCAATGCTTCATCTAGGAGTACCAAATTTTGATCCGGACCTCCACCACGAACGTAGAACCCTGAAGTGCCTTCACCTGCTGACAGTACACCTGGCAACAACTGAATCGCTTTCAAGACATCCACTTCACCAAAAATAGCGGGAAGCTTCTTTATATTTTCAACAGGTAGCGAAATCGTCCCCATTTGAGTACCTTCTATATTCCGTTTCTTTTCATCCTTAGCCGAAGATATGACAACTTCCTCCATTAGAACCCCATCTGTAAGTTTGACACTTAAATCTGTATTTTTATTGAGGACAACTTCGAATACCTGATCAGAATAGCCAATAAAAGAATATTTCATTCTGTATGTTCCTACTGGCAACGTGATCGAGTAAAAACCATATGTATTAGTAATCGCTGCTAAAGATGGGCTGTCAGCCACAAAGACTAGCGCACCTATAACGGTCTCACCAGTGCCCGCATCTTTTACGTAACCACTGAGCGTATATTTCTGTGCATATCCATTAAATACAGATGAAAAAAGCAGAAAAACAATGGTAAGAAACTTATAATTTTTTCCGAAAAGTAGAGTAGAATATAACCGCATTAAAAAATATTTATCATGATTCAGATAATAAAACGTGTAAAATCGAAATTAGATTATGAAAAAGGCCATTAAATTTACTAAAAATAGCAAAAACTGGACAAAAGGGCATTCAGTCTCTACCAACGTCACAGTAGATTTTATAAAACATAAAACAATATCAAAAAACTCGATGCTTAATGACTAACTTTGCTAGGCCTTTATCAAGCAATAAATCAACAATCTTTGTCAATGAATCTGCACCATATCCATTATTTCAAAAGTATCCTTTTTTGCGTCCTGATTTGTAGTTTAGGTTGCGATGATAGTCCTGTCATCGAACTAAAACCTACAGCTCGGATCGCGTTCATAGGTAATAATCTATGTTCTCGTATGTTTGAGTATGCCCACCTTGAGACAGAGTTGCATATGCGCTATCCTGGGTCAATGCTCTATATTCGCAATATGTGTGACCCGGGAAATACGGCGGGATTTAGGCCACATCCGGGACGATTAGACCCTTGGGCTTTCCCTGGTGCTCAAGCATTTCATCCTACTAAATTATACCCATCAAATAGTGAAGGACATTACGAATCGCCAGATGAGTGGTTAACGAAGCACAAAATAGATATCGTATTTGCTTTTTTCGGGTACAATGAATCATTTGAAGGAAAGCCAGGTTTAGAGAATTTTAAAGCTGAACTCACTGCTTTTATTTCTCATACAAAAGACCAAAACTATAATGGCAAAAGTCCGCAACTGATCATCATTTCTCCTGTTGCCTTTGAAGATTTGTCTCCAAGTAAGGACTTACCAAACGGTCATCTAATCAACGAAAATCTAAGAAACTATGCCGATGCTATGTCAACCGTTTGTAGGAAGACTAATACTCCTTTTATCAATATCTTTAATGAAACCAAAGCATGGTTTGATGCGGAGGATGATCTTACA
The DNA here is from genome assembly GCA_031373565.1 of Saprospiraceae bacterium. GTDB lineage: Bacteria > Bacteroidota > Bacteroidia > Chitinophagales > Saprospiraceae > OLB9. The sequence continues at coordinate 1,416 of JANMMV010000849.1, read as the reverse complement.
ATCGATGGTTCACAACTCACAGATGGAGCATATAGCAAGTTATCAGTCTTACTTGCGGACAAGATCTTTGGCAAACAAAAAATCATTAATTCTGAGAATAGGACAAAGGTACATGCTGCAGTCAATGAAAAAAACTGGATGTGGCACAATGACATTAAGATCCCGAATGGAGTTCACGTGTACGGTAGAAGATACGAGCCCTTTGGTCCAGAAAATTATCCAGACGAATTGGAGAAAATCCGCCAAATGACTGCCATCAGAGACACGGCCATTTGGAAACAGGCGATGGGGCAAATTTATGATGTTGCTAAGGCAGATCGCCATACAAAAATACTTGCCCCCGTTAAGACAAACTACACTAATGGTGTGGGGAAATATCTCTATGGCGAAGAAGCATTGCGCTCCATGTCGATGGCCAAAGGCTTTAAAGTCGACATGTTTGCATCCGAAAAAGAATTTCCTGATCTTGCCAATCCGGTCCAGATTTCTTTTGATAATAAGGGTAGACTTTGGGTAGCAACTATGCCATCCTATCCTCATTACAAACCCGGAGATGCAAAACCCAATGATAAGCTGATTATACTAGAAGACACTGACGGCGACGGAAAAGCGGACAAGCAAATAACTTTTGCTGACGGACTACATTTACCGATAGGTTTCGAATTTGCGCCAGAAGGCGTTTATGTTACCCAAAGCCCACATCTAAAATTATATACTGATACCAACGGAGACGACAAAGCCGACAAAGTAGAAGTTATTATGAGTGGCTTTGATGATCATGATACACATCATGCCATTAGCGCTTTTTGTGCTGATCCTTCAGGTGCTATTTACATGGCTGAAGGCGTATTTTTACATTCAAATGTTGAGTCATCTTATGGACCTGTCAATGCTACCAATGGTGGATTTTTTAGGTATAATCCAGCCCGTCATCATATAGAACGTACAGCTCAACTTCCCATCCCCAACCCGTGGGGCATTGCATTTGATGAGTGGGGACAAAATATTTTTGCAGAGACTTCGGGGCCTGATGTGCGATGGATGATGCCAGGCTCGATCAAACCCGTCTACGGTATAGAGTCACCGATCTCACCTACTTTGGTAGAAGAAAAACACATGATAAGGCCCACATCTGGGTTGGAATATGTTTATAGCAGACATTTTCCAGACGAAATGCAGGGAGATTTTTTAATCAACAATGTCATCGGATTTCTAGGTACAAAACAGCACCAACTTACAGATGAAGGGGCAGGCTTCAAAAGTAAACATAGACAAGATCTGATGACAAGTACAGACCCCAATTATAGACCAGTAGATTTAGAATTTGCACCTGATGGCTCGTTGTATATTGCTGATTGGCACAACATGTTGATAGGACATATGCAGCACAACGCCCGCGACCCACTTCGAGATCAC
>JANMMV010000621.1:0-19272 GCA_031373565.1 Saprospiraceae bacterium | reverse complement strand
CAATTGGAAAGTTTTACGATGATACTCACATGCGCCATGCTCGACAATCCCTTGACGATGGGCTTGGGTAGGGTATCCTTTATTGCTATCCCAGTGGTAGTGTTTGTATTGCTTGTGAAGTTTTATCATAAAGTCATCGCGATAAGTTTTAGCTAATATTGAAGCGGCAGCAATAGAGTAGTAAATCGCATCTCCGGAAACCACAGTTGTGAAAGGTAGCTTCTTGTATGGCATCCAGCGATTGCCATCTATAATGATGTGTTCGGGTTTTATTGAAAGTTTGTCGAGTGCCTTGTGCATCGTTCGAATAGATGCCCACAGTATATTGTACTTATCGATATCGGGTGCATCCATTCGCGCTACCGCATAGGCGATGGCTGAATTTTCTATATATTCTCTGAGTTCATATCGGACTTTATCGGTCAACTGTTTTGAGTCATTAAGCACGTCATGTTGAAAATCTATGGGCAGGATAACAGCAGCAGCAAATACAGGTCCTGCAAGACAGCCACGACCAGCCTCATCACAACCAGCTTCTAACTTTAGACCCGAATGATTTGAGAGTAGTGGCATATTATTTTATATCATTTCAATTAGCAATTGCCGGGTGATCATCAGGTCATCATGTAAATATCGATCAGACTCCAATGTCGCTACTTTCGTACGAAGTAACTTGTAATAAGCTTCTATCTCATGGGATGATTGATTAGGTCTACGCATGTCAAGTGCTTGAGCTGCTACATTCCATTCTATTGCGATCACAGATATGACATTGTCAAGGACTTTTAGACATTTGGTTGCCGCATTTGCCGCCATACTAACATGATCCTCTTGTCCTTTGCTCGACACGATAGAATCTACTGATGCGGGGGTACAATATTGCTTGTTTTGGCTCACAATGGATGCGGCTGTGTATTGAGCGATCATATAGCCAGAGTTCAGACCAGCATCTCTAGTCAGAAATGGTGGCAAATCACGATCTCCGTTGATAAGTTGATAGATCCGGCGCTCCGAGATACTTCCAATTTCAGCCAGCGCAATGGCCAAATAATCTAGTGCCAATGCTAAAGGTTGCGCATGGAAATTTCCTCCAGAGAGAATGAGATCATCTGCTTCAAATACCATAGGATTGTCAGTCACGCTATTAAGTTCTGTCTCTACCACATCATGGATGTGCAATATTGCCCCATAACTAGCGCCTAATACTTGCGGAATACATCTAAATGAGTAAGGATCCTGAACACTAGATTTCTCAACATCACGCAGTGGACTTTTTAGCAGTATATTGTACATGTCGGCAGCCACTTTGAGTTGTCCAACATGTGGCCTTACCTCGTGGAGCAAACGGTGAAATGGCGAGATATCACATAAAAAAGCATCTGTAGACATTGCAGCAATCACAGTGAAGGGCTTCCAAAGGGTCTCTGTATGATGTAATAAATGGATAGAATATGCCAATGAAAACTGTGTACCGTTGAGTAGCGCAATACCTTCTTTGGCCGATAAGCTTATTGGCTTGATACCAGCTAATTTGAGCGCTTCCCCAGATATCATGGTTTTGTCATGATAAGTACACTTTCCTTCACCAATTAATGTTGCTGCCAGATGCGACAATGGCGCTAGATCTCCCGATGCACCTAGCGAACCTTGAGTAAAGATGATAGGCATGATATCAGCATTATAAACAGCGATCATGTGGTCTATTAATTGTGGTCGGACTCCTGATGCGCCTTTGCATAGATTGAGTATCTTGAGTAAAAAGATAAGTCGCACTATTTTTGTTGGCACCAGATCTCCCATACCACATGCATGCGACAGGACTAAGTTTCGTTGTAAAAGTGACAACTCATCTTCAGAAATACGAACGTTACACAACGAACCGAATCCCGTGTTTATGCCGTAATGAAGCGAGCCCGAGGTAGAAACTTTAGCATCTAAGTATGCCCTATTTGCAACTACCTTTTCTCGTGTTTTTGGATCCAAAATAAGCTTCCCGCCAGACGCAGCTATTGAAAAAACATGATGTAAATCTAAATTGTGATGGCTTATAACTGTAGACATATTAGGTATAATAGTGGCGGCATAAAGGTACAGATTTATTTGTTTAGGTATTATCTTAATACTAAGAACGTGAATATTGCCGTTAAAGTATCGTTAATAATATAACATTAAATTGCTCAAATACTCAATTATAATAATGATAATCAACCTGTTACATAATTATAATGAAGTCCTAATGGAAATAATAGTTGAAACTAATTAACAATCCGATGGGTCTTAATTATGGAGACTCCCAACAAAATTTGTATTTTTGGCAAAATTTTTAAAACTAAAAAATTTTATTATCATGAAATTAATCCATACCACCGCTATCTTAGGATTGTATTTTTTATCAATGGTCAATGTTAGCGCTCAAAAATTTGCACTCGTAGATATTAATGATGTATTGTCATCAATGACTGAATATCAAGTAGCCCAAGAAGAACTTGACAAAGTTGCTGCAACTTGGAGGCAAGAGATTGCCATCGAATTTGACAAGGTTAAAAGTATGTATGGCAAATTTCAAGCTGAGCAAGTCTTACTAAGTGCAGACGAGAAGATCAAAAAAGAAGATGAAATCGTAAAGAAAGAAACGGCAGTTCGTGAGATGCAAAAAGAAAAATTTGGTCCCGAAGGAGCTCTATTTAAAAAACGCCAGGAAATGGTAGCGCCAATCCAAGATAAGGTATTTGCAGCCATTGAGACCTTCGCAGCTGAGAGAGGATATGATATTATATTGGATAAAGGGGGCTCAGCAGGTATTCTATTTACAAATCCGGAATTTGACAAGACCGGCGATCTTAAAAAACGTCTTGGTGTCAAAGACAAATAATTTTTATAGCAATTACATTCAAAACAATAATTAAATCAATTTTTTACAAACGATGAATAAGTACGTATTTTCAGCTATGATCTTGATAGGTTTTTCTACAATGATGCAAGCACAAAAATTTGGATATATCAGTTCTCAGGAAATCTTGGAGTTGATGCCTGAATTCAAAACAGCCAATTCAGAACTGGATGTCATGAAAGGCATGGTTGAGAAAAAAGGTAAAGAGATGGTTGCGGTACTACAAGCCAAATATCAAGATCTTCAAAAGAAGCAAGATGAGGGCACTATGGCTCGTATCGATATCCAAAAACAAGCTGAAGCCCTGAAACTAGAAGAAGCTGGACTAGGAGAATTTGAAAAATCAAGCCAAGAGAGCATCTACAGAAAGACCGAAGAATTGCTCAAGCCTTTGCAAGAGAAGTTTAATAAAGCGGTAAAAGATGTAGCTGCTGAAAACGGTTTTACCTACATCTTTGACTCTGGAGCTGGTTTAATACTGTATGCTGATCCGGCAAATGATGCAACAAAGCTTTTGAAAACGAAACTAGGAATCGCGCAATAATATGCAGCGATATTCTGGTCAACCGATAGGAATATTCGATAGTGGCATTGGTGGCCTAACGGTCGCCAATGCCATTCATCATTTTTTGCCTAACGAGCAACTGATCTATTTTGGCGATACCATTCACCTTCCTTATGGTGACAAATCTGCCGATGCTATCCGCTACTATTGCCTTAGGATTAGCAAGTTTTTATTAGAGCAAGATTGTAAGATGATCATCATAGCTTGTAATACAGCATCGTCTGCGGCGTATGATATGCTCTTAGATTTTTTCGAAGGCAAAGCGCTTTTTGTTAACGTAGTTGATCCATTGGTTAATGCCGTGATAGCACGCCAACATCAAAATGTCGGTGTTATCGCTACAAAAGCAACGATTAATTCTTCTACGTATCGCAACAAGATAAAATCGATCAATCAAAAAATCAAGGTTAATCAACTAGCCACGCCTTTATTAGCACCGATGATTGAAGAAGGTTTTTATAGCGGATCTATCAGTAAATCTGTCATTGAGAATTATCTTTCACATCCTGATTTGCAAGGAATAGATGCTTTATTATTGGCTTGTACTCATTATCCCTTAATCAAAAAAGAAATCCAAGCTTACTACGGAGGCGGCGTAGATATAATGGATTCGATAGATGTTGTCAAGGACGAAGTATATCGGATCCTTAGCGAAGAAGGACTTTTAGCTGAGTCCAAATCTGTTGAAAACGAATTTTTCGTTTCGGATTATACAACATCGTTTGAAGAGACGGCACGAAATTTTTATGGAGAAGCCATCAAATTATCGGCGAAGCATATCTGGACTTAATAGCCTGAATTTTCTACCAATTTTAATTTTAACTGTCACTTTGTCTTGATAATTTCAGATTATCACTGCCATTTTATCTATAAATTTCACCATATGCGCTTTGGTATGTATATTGCCATATTAAAACGCTCAACACAATGAACAAAGATGTTTGATACTAGATATAATATGATGGATGATTTAAGAGAAGATGGGGATGTAATACCTGTATTTTCAATGGAAGATGATGAACTCAAGTTTGATGATGAGTATCAACCATCGATGCCAATCGTGGCATTAAAAAATACAGTACTGTTTCCAGGTGTTGTTATACCTATTACAGTAGGAAGAGATAAATCTATTAAGGCATTGCAAGTTGCCGATAAAAAAGATAAATTTTTAGGTGTCATCACTCAGCGCGATATGGACAGCGAAGATCCTACACCAGATATTTTACATCGGGTAGGCACAGTAGCTCGTATCATGAAGATTCTAAAAATGCCTGATGGCAGCACGACGGCTATTTTGCAAGGCCGCAAAAGATTCATTCCGAGCGAGTTTATCGACAATCCTCGGATGCTAGAAGCCAACATTGAAATAATTAAAGAAGAAATTCCGGTCAAGGACATGGAATTTGAAGCGATCATGTCCTCAGTAAAAGATTACGCCAAGCGTATCATCGAACTGTCGCCCAATCTTCCTTCTGAGGCTAGTCTTATGTTACAAAACATTAAGAACAATGGGTTTTTGCTTAATTTTATAGCTTCCAATATTAATCTTCCCGTTGACAAAAAACAAGCGATCCTAGAAGCCAATAATCATATCGATAAGGCTAAACTAGTCATGGCGGTCATGAATGGTGAGATACAGCTCTTGGAGCTTAAGGGTGAGATAGAATCTAAAGTCAGATTTGACCTAGAAAAACAACAAAAAGAGTACTTCTTGAACCAACAACTCAAAACCATACAAGAAGAGCTTGGTGGCAATCCCCAAGAAGAGGAGCTCAATGCGCTCGGTATGAGAGCCAAAAAGAAAAAATGGCCCGTAGAAGTTAGAGAGACTTTTGAAAGAGAGATCCTTAAGGCGCGACGTATCAATCCACAAATAGGTGAATACTCCGTCGTTTTGAATTATCTTGAACTTATGTTAGACCTTCCATGGTCTGAAAATACAAAGGATAATTTCAATCTCAATAAGGTCAAAACTGTTTTGGATAAAGACCACTTTGGTCTCGAAGATGTCAAGAATCGTATCATCGAACACTTAGCTGTGCTCAAACTTAAAGGAGACATGAAAGCACCCATTATCTGCCTCGTAGGTCCTCCAGGTGTGGGTAAAACGAGCCTTGGTAAGTCGATAGCTACAGCGCTTGGGCGTAAATTTATACGTATGTCTTTAGGAGGATTACACGATGAGAGTGAGATCCGCGGACATCGAAAAACCTACATAGGTGCGATGCCAGGGCGGATTATCCAGTCCATTAAAAAAGCAAAATCTTCAAATCCTGTATTCATCCTTGACGAAATTGATAAACTTAGCAAAGATTTTCGCGGTGACCCATCTTCAGCATTATTGGAAGTGCTTGACCCTGAGCAAAACACAACCTTTCATGATAACTATTTAGATGTAGATTATGATTTATCAAAGGTGATGTTTATAGCTACTGCAAATTCATTGTCAACTATCCAACCAGCGCTCTTAGATCGTATGGAAATCATAGAAATTAGTGGCTATTCAATAGAAGAAAAAATAGAGATCGGTAAGCAGCATCTTGTTCCAAAGCAGTTGGCACTGCATGGACTAAAGTCAAAAGAAGTGAATCTTTCAAATGATAAAATCGAATTTCTTATACAAGCCTACACTCGTGAGTCTGGCGTACGTAGTCTAGATCGCCAGTTGGCAGGGGTCATGAGATCTGTTGCAAAAAAAGTAGCAATGGAAGAAAAATACGACGTCAAAATTTCCGAAAACGATATAAAAACGGCTTTAGGGCCTGTGAGATTTGATAGCGATGAGTACACAAAAGTTGACCAACCAGGTGTAGCTGTGGGTTTGGCATGGACTGCTGTAGGAGGTGACATATTATTTATAGAGGCAAGTACGAGCAAAGGCAAAGGTAAGTTAACCCTTACTGGCAATTTGGGCGATGTGATGAAAGAATCCGCGTCTACTGCACTAAGTTATATCAAATCACATTGTACTTCATTTGGTATCCCTGAAGAAGTCTTTGAAAATACGGATATTCACGTGCACGTACCAGAAGGAGCAATCCCCAAAGATGGTCCTAGTGCAGGTATCACTATGTTGACGGCCATCACTTCAGCACTGAAGAAAAAACCTGTTAAGCCTTTTTTAGCCATGACTGGAGAAATCACGCTTCGTGGCAAAGTTTTGCCTGTCGGGGGTATCAAAGAGAAAGTCTTAGCAGCCAAAAGAGCTGGCATCACAGATATAATGGTATGTGAAGAAAACAGACGTCACGTGGAGCAAATACCGGCCGAATATATCAAGGATGTAACATTTACTTATGTCACTCGAATGGATCAAGTGGTGGAGTTCGCACTAGGGTTTATGGTGTTTTGAAATCAGGTTTTTAGTGTTTTTGAAAACGATCTAAGTAAGCCAAAAAACGGTAATTCTTATATATTGTCGGCAATTGTACTAGTTTCGTTTAGCGATTGCATATAGTATCTGTATTTTATGATTATCTTGGAGAATGTATTAAAATATGATTCCATGAGACAATTTTACATTTGTATATTCCTTCTTTGCAGTGCTTCTGCTTGCTGGTCTTGTTCATGTTTTCCATACGAACCCAATTTCTATAAAAACATTAGTAAAAGTAGTTTTACTTGCTTAGTTGTATTTGATAGCTTACAGCTGGACTCATTTTATGAAAATACTTTCCAAGAAATCGGGCACGTTGATATATTAAAAGTCTTCGGTTCAAATATTGCATCCATGCCAGGTTCGCGCATCAAGGTAATGGGTCAAAATGGATTGAACTGCGGTGAAAGTTTATATTTCAAACATGGTGATACGCTATTGATGAGTCTTGACTTTCTAGGCATAGATTCCTTTTATCTTGATGGATTTTGTGGACAACATTTTTTAAAAGTGAAAAACGGTTGCGTACATGGTTTATGTGGTGAAGAATATGAAGCTAAAATCACTAAAGTTCTAAATTACCAGGACCCAAAATGTTACTGTTTCCCCGCTTTTGGTGCTTTTAACTTTATAACAAATGTAATTCCAAACCATACTTATGTGCTAGCCGCTTTTCATAGGTCTGATTATAATTATAGTCACGATGGATTCAAGTCTCAAACGGGATATTTTACGCTTATAGATACGATCAATCAATACGGAACACATCTCCAGGACACGATGGTCGTTATAGGTGAAGACGGCATCAACTGTGGAGAATTGTTACAAAGATTTGAGCCCAGCGATACAGTGTTTTTAGCATTGTCGGCTGGATACCATAGACCATTCCAGCATGACACATTCTATCTCAAAGGCTGGCCTTGTGGTACTTTCTACTTAAAAGTAAAAAATGGACTCAGCGGCGGCAAGAATATTAGCCAAATAAAGTCAATAATACTTGATAAACTTAGCACCAAGGTAGAAGACGTGAATACGAGTTCAACAGTTGTTATAAATCCAAATCCATCACCGGATCTATTACATATTTCTAGCACACGAGGTCGTATTGACAAAATCAATTGTTATGATGTAATGGGTAGAGAAACCATTCTGTATCCCTTATCCACTTCATATGGATTTGAGATAGATATTTCTACGTTGGGAATAGGAACCTATTTCTTAAAAATGGGAATAGGGAACGGATATGCTATAAAGCGGTTTATTAAAATCTAAGCACAACTATTGATACTTTACACTAATAACTTCTCTACATTCGACTTTGTCGGAGTGCCATCCTCGCGCTGCTAATAACTCGCAAAATGCAGGCAAAACTACCTTAAGTTTGTCAAAAGACTTAACATTATCATGAAATACGATGATAGAGCCTTCTTTGAAATTGGAAATTACATTGTTTAGACATTGCTCAGCGGTTATAGTTGCATCAAAATCTCCACTCAAGATGTCCCACATTACAATGGTTTTCTCTTGTTTGATAGCAACGGCTTGCATTGGCTTCAATTTTCCATAAGGCGGGCGAAATAGATTACTCTCGGCAATATCATCCCATTTCTGTATATTGTCAAGGTAATCACTTTTGTCGGTAACCCAACCATTAAGATGATTATAAGTGTGGTTACCGATACTGTGACCTTCATCTAATATGCGTTGATAGATATCGGGATTTTTTTGGATGTTCTCACCGACGCAAAAGAAAGTGCCTTTAAATCCATATTCTTCAAGTAAATCTAAGACCCACGGCGTAACTTCGGGTATCGGTCCGTCGTCAAAAGTCAAATATACACATTGCTCGTCTGTAGGTATATCCCAGACATGGTCAGAAAATAAGTTTTTAACGATGCTAGGGGTCTTGACGAGATACATTATAATATTTTGTTATATCCGTATAATTAATCTAATTTTGCTCTTCGATTTTGTAATCTAGGCATTTCATATAGTAACGTTTGGAAACGGCATTTGTGATGACTGATTATCAATATTTGTCAAATCATTAACATTTTAATATTTTTTTCGCGCATGAGTACACCTGTCAGAGTCAGATTTGCCCCTAGCCCTACCGGACCGTTACATATCGGTGGAGTTAGGACAGCACTATACAATTATCTTTTTGCTCGAAAGCACGGAGGTACTTTTATCTTACGCATAGAAGATACAGATCAAGGTCGATATGTACCTGGAGCAGAGCAGTACATTATTGATTCCCTCCAATGGTTCGGTATCTCACCACAAGAAGGACCAGGTCTAGGTGGTAATTATGGCCCATATCGGCAGTCAGAACGCAAAAGCATATATAAACAGTATGTAGATCAATTGTTGGCAAATGGTCAAGCTTATTACGCATTTGATACACCAGAAGAGTTGGACGCATTACGCGAAAGTGATAATGCTTTTAAGTATGATGGTAAAAGCCGACTTAGTCTCAAAAATAGTCTTTCACTCAGTGCCGAAGAGACTCAAAAATATCTCGATGCTGGTTTAAATATTGCCGTAAGGCTGATGATACCGCAAGACGAAACCATCACATTTGTAGATGAGATCAGGGATACTGTCAGTTTTGACTCAAATGAACTCGATGATAAAGTTATCCTCAAAGGAGATGGAATGCCTACCTACCACCTAGCCAATATCGTCGATGATCATTTGATGAAAATCACCCACGTCATTCGTGGGGAAGAATGGTTATCAAGCACTGCGCATCATGTGTTGATGTATCGATTTTTTGGATGGACAGCACCGAGTTTCTCGCATCTTCCGCTGATTTTCAAGCCTACAGGCCAAGGGAAACTTAGCAAGAGAGATGGGGCTAAATTTGGATTTCCTGTCTTTCCATTATCATGGGTTGATCCAGATCCTCTTGAGTGCTTTCCGGGTTTTAGAGAAGAAGGTTATTTACCAGCTGCAGTTATCAATTTCCTAGCGATGTTGGGCTGGAGTCCTGGCAGTGACCAAGAAATGTTTACACTTGATGAACTTGTTGATGCTTTCTCACTTGAAAAAATCGTTAAGAACGGTGCTAAATTTGATATCGAAAAAGCCAAGTGGTTTAATCAGCAATACCTTATTCACACCGCTGATCAAGAAATCGCTGAGATGATAGTGCCACAAGTGAAAGAGGCAGGGTATGCTGTAGATATAGTTTTACTTTCTCGCATATGCGGACAGATGAAGGAGCGGGTACACAAGGCAGATGAGATATTGCCCAGCGCTCGATTTTTCTTCGAGAACCCATCTAAATACGACAATGATACAATTGTCAAAAAGTATAAATCTGAAAATGGCCAGCAGATCTTAAAGATCGGTGCTGCTTTGAGAAATTTGAACAGCAGTGACGTCGTTTCAGTAGAGCAAACGATCAAAGGGTTTATTGCAGATCATAGTCTAAAAATGGGCGAAATAATGCCTATCATCCGAATCGCTGTTAGTGGTACAATGCAGGGTCCAGATTTGATGCAGACTATATCTATATTGGGTACAGCAGAAAGTGCTTCGCGTATAGATAGAGCTATTCCGATGTTTAATCATATGATTTAGTAATGTCTAACAACCATTGTCCAAAAAGCGAAATTTGTTACATATTATTTAGCTAACGAAGCATTAATCTAGACTATAAAATCAAAAAAAGGGATGCCCTAGACTAGGGCATCCCTCATGGAATTAATTTAAGCAAATTGTTGTTACTCGAGGCCGATCATCTTTTTGGTTTCTGTGTATAATCCACTTTCTATTTGGTACATCATCACACCTGTATGAGGTAGATCTGATCTAGTGATAGTAAATGTATTAATACCTTTCGCAAAAGATGATTTTGTTGCATAGATCACCTTACCGTTAACATCAAATACTGTTAGGGCAGCATTGTCAGCTTGTGGAAGGGTGAAAGTGATCGTTGTATTTCCACTGAATGGATTTGGTTCGTTTTGGTAAACTGCAAATGCATCAGCTGATCTATTTGTGTATTTAGTTACTAACTTACCTACTTGTAGGTCGTTGCCTGTATATACTTCAGCTGCAAGCGAAGAAGCGTCGATAGCTATTACTGCAGAAACTAAAGCATCTTTGACAGGAGTCACGTCTACAGAGATTAGGTTGTTACCTTCTACGGAAGTAGCTTTATTCCAACTCACGATGTACTTATTAGGCGCAATCTGTGCTATGTTAGACTCATCTACTTTTTGACCAGCGATCATCAATTCGTTCAATGTAGCACTGGACAATGTAAGCGTAAACTGCATACCATATACTTTGTCAGTAGCTAGGCTATAGTTAACGATGTGGTTTGTACCGTTAGAAAGTAATTGATCTTCTGTAGATAACACGGTCGTTGTTCTACCTTCTAGGCTTCCTTCCTGTGCATTAGTAGTAGCTGTATTGTTTACATCTCCTACTTTGACTGATGTGAAGTTCTGGTTAGACTTATTATTGTCAAGATTCGCAATCTCTATTGCCTCATTGATCGGCCAAGGTGTTTGGGCATTAGCGAAAGCTTGTCCTGAATTGATAAATTTCCAGCTACCATTATTAGGTAGTTCAGTGTAGATACCTAAGATCAATTTTCTAAGTTCTGTCAAATCTGATGCGGTTACTTTCTCATCATTATTGATATCTGAAGCGATCACTTGGTAAGCACTATTGAAAGCATTCAATCCTAAAACGTGTCTCTGAATCATTACTAAGTCTAAAGTAGATACACCATTGAGGTAATCATCGTCTTTAGTAGCTGTAAGCTCATAATTGTAATGCATAGGATTGTTTGCAAAGGAGTAAATACCATCTACTGTCGGAATGGTTTTAGTGTGCTCAGGAATACCATTGATGATAGTTACCAATGCGTTATTCATAGCGCCACCATTGTTAGTAGCTATTCGACCTGAGATCGATGCTGCTGTACCATTTCCACCGCATGCGCCTTGATTATCAGCAAGGTTAAGCGTAACTGTACAGAAATCAGTGTTCAGTTTTTCGTCCCAAACACTCATTTTTACATCTACAAAAGGTAAATCGTCACATCCGAATATCATACCTGAACTATTCTTAGACGGTAACCATTTCTGAGCTGTTCCTGCATTGTATTCCGATTCAGTTGCGTTTATTCCTAATCCCTTGAAAAAGTGGATCTGCGTAATCTTAGCTAAAACTGGGTGCATTTCGTTAAGCGTAAATAACAATTTCTCTTTTGGAGTGCAATTGTCAAATGAACCTACGTTGAAATCTTCAGCCCATAGCTCAACTTTACCATTTTGCATCAACGCTGAACTTACATTCAAGCAGTATGGTGTTGGTTTTTTCTTATCTACTACCATGAAGTTTTGTGTACAAGTAGTGATATTACCACAACCGTCTGTTACTTTCCAAACTACTTTGTGGTTAGACATGTTACCTGCAATATCTTCAGGGATAGTTACTTTTACTTCTTCATTACGGCCAGTAGCACCGACATATCTGTCTGGAATACCATTACCGTTTGTATCATTGAATGTTGCATCTGATGATGGCAAGAAGCTAGAATACTCATAATCGTACTTACCATCGCCCCAAAGGTCAACAAATACTACCCACTTCAACCATGCTGAAGCACACTGACCTTGATCGTCAGCAGACTTTGTCAACATTAAGTTTCTTCGCTCGCATTTGTATCCATCGCCATCTGCATCTGTGTGGTCATCGATCTCAAACATCAAATCTGGGCATGCTCCTAAGGTAGGCTTCACGTCATCGATTACTTTGATCACTTGCGTATATGTGTAATATCCATCAGGATTAATATCATTTGGATTATAAGTACACCAGTTAATGACTGTCCACTTGTTAAGGATCTTCATGCAAGCACCACTCTCAAAATAGAATGTATCACTCTTCAAGCTTACACCTATTTGATCACAAGTACCAGCTGTCCATGTTGGTTTATCATTAGCGGTAGTTGTTGCACAATTAGTAGTGATATTGTCTGGCCATTTGATAGTTGCAGCAACTACTGGATAAGGATTACGTTTAGTAATACGTTGCGTGCAAGTGATAGTAGGACGATTTTTGATCTTCCAAGTTCTTAAGATATAACCGACGTTGCAGCTATTAACAAAGTCTTGATCAGTATACTCTACTTCAAGATCTAAGCAGTTGCTGTGAGCTGTCGCTTTACCAACTTTGGTAAGATCTGCATCATCTTCATCACAATTGATAACGATATCCGCTGGACAAGTGATACGTGGAATTAATTTGTCTTCCACTCTTACATCAATCCAAGTCTCATTATAATTATCACCAGCAGTACCATAGATACCATTTAAGTCGCCATCGTCCCAAACCCTCATCCACACTTTCACTATACCAAAAGGCGTAGCTCCAGTTGTATTGGTAATATCAGAACAACAGAATTTTACAAATGCCCCGTTGTCATCATCAAAGCTGGCGTCAAAAGGATGTCCATCATTGTTATAAGTAAAGTTGCCACTGTGACCACAATTACCTTCGTCTCTTGTAGGATCATCTTCTCTTCTAAGCTCAATATGCACTGGAGTACAGCTATCATATGAACCGTTATCTACTGAATTTGAAAATAATTTTGCGATACCGTCGCCTTCACCACCTGTAGTAAGAGATAGTATAATGTTAAGCTTCGCTATAGCAACGGGAGGAGTTCTATCAACTACTCTGACGATAAACTCAAATATGCCTTCGTTACCACAACAGTCATAAGCTAGGTATCTAAATTCATTATCACCTTTGGCAGCGCCAACAATTTGATATCGGCCTGTAGAAGCATCTCTTGTAATTGTAACGCCTACTGGTCCTTCTACCTTATATGTAACATCGGCAGAACAGTTATCATGTAAAAGTGTAGGAGCTGGCATCAAGAAATTACCTGCGCATGTCCAAGGATCCACACTAACTATGACTACATCTTCACCATCTACAGTTGGCGCTTCTTTGTCCGTTGCATTGATGATTTGAGTTACAGGTGTATTTGTACCGCTACACCAATCTAAAAGCGTAAATATGCGGATTACTTTCTTGCTGTTAGAGCAAGAGGCATTACAAACTTGCAACTCTGTATCAGAAAAAGCAGCCATTAAATTACATACTTGGCCTATCAGTGGTACACCATTTACTGACGGATATGCATGTTTGATTGCTTCACGGTCTGAATCTGTAAGTGCGGCAGCTTCTGCAGCAGCACCAGTTGCATAAATTAGAGGTACTCTCGTAAGATACAATGCTTTGTACTCAGCAAATAATTTAGCTTTGAAAAAAGCATAAATTCCTGCTGGTGAAGTATTGACACCACACGTCTTCTGTATATTGTTGTACGTAGGAGTTACTTCTGCTAAAGTCACAGCTGTAAATGAGTATTCAGATGTACATGGTATTGATTTGTTACCGTAAACATCTGTAAATTGCCATGTACGGCGGATTCTTTTAGACCCACATGTTGTGTTGACAGTTTCGTCAGAGAAACTTGTAGTGTATGAACTACAGTTCTCATCAACAATTGGTCTAGGATATACTAATGTTCCAGCTAAAAATCCAGCTTCATCTGTACATTTAAAACTACATGCAGGATCTGTGTTACCTTCTGGGCAAGCACAGTCTACTTGAGGCGGCAATTTGTCTTCAACTTTAATCTTACCCCAACAAGAATTACCTTGTGAGTTTGTGATTGTGACAGTGTAGTTACCTGGATTTAAAACCACAGGGTGCGAGTATGGCTGAGTAACGGCGATGCCGCTGACTCTTACGGTAAATGGAGGTCCAAACTGAGCTGGATTCCCTTGAAGAATCATCAAAGGTGTAATCACAGCTCTGCAATCTCCATCTAAAGAAACCTGTACATCTGAATTACATGCAATCTGCTGAATCTGACCTGTACCGGCTTGTGCAAAAACAATGAGTAAGAAACTCGACAGCGCTAATCTATAGGCTGGAATGAACTTACTCCACGAAAGTAAATCTTTTTTTACCATGGGTAAAAGTTTTTGGTTATTAAAAAAATAAAATTTCGCCCGCGTCTTTCGGGCTTGGTCAGATTTAATTAAGATTTACCTTATAGGTGGGAATGATGCAAAGGTAAGTGCATGTATTGCTGTCTTGTGAATTTACCTTTGGGTATATTTGGAATATTTATTATTTACATATTTCATTTTTTTAATGTGAGTATATTTTACTACTACTTCCGTATACTATATTAATAATGAGAAAAATGTAATCTACCGCATCTCAAACGGCATCTCATTTTCATTTTCATAAAAATAAAAAACCAGGTCCCATTTCTCGAACCTGGTTAATTACATTTTTATGAACAAAAGAAGTTATTTTTTAGTATTTCTAATTTCCTGTAAAGTTACATCTCTAAAACTTCTTGCTAGATTGTCTACTAGGAATTGATCACTAGGGAATGACTCTAAGGTTCCATCAAGCTTACATTCAGACGCAGTAGATAACGCTCTCCTATCACCTTCATATCTACAACCATAAGCATCAAATCCATAGTCCGTATTGATCGGTATCTTGCGAATATATTCTTTGGTGTAGGTATCGAAGACCATTACACTTCCGTTGAGAGCGCTTTTACGTGTACGCCATACCTCTATTACTCTTGCACTTACGCGCTCAAAGATCTCTTTATCGACAGTGACTTCTACTGAGTCGCGAATTTCTTTGACTTTTTCTATTCGGACACATATTTCCTTCTGGTCACAATAATCAGAAGATCGCTCGTATTCGCTACCTAAGTCGATGTTGTCAAGTGCTATTATTACTTCTAAATCAGGATTTTTGACTGGCTCCATCGTAAAGTCATACCATAGATTGTCATACTCCGAAATAGATAGATTCCTAAAGTAATCTTCGACTTTATTTCCTACATATCCATTGAGATGATTATCAACTATGACGGCTACAAGTGACTGGCCTATTTCGACGGCTTTATTTCTCAAGTCGCTAAGACCTGGATACGCTGCATTGTATTTGTCAATCAAAGATAAGTGATTGAAAGCTCTCTTAGCAAGGTCTTTATTGTTTGTTTTATCGGCTTGTATGAGCATTTCTAGCACTTCTGCATACACGATATCACAATAACCATCAGTTGCTGTATTTTTGAAATTTGATAGTCCGGCATAGTTTACATTGTATATGTTGATCAAAGATGCGTGGGCAAGTGCTTGTTTTGCGAGATCCTTATTTTTTGATTTTTGTGCATTGGTAAGCATTATTTGTGCTTCAGCAAACACGATATCGCAGTATATATCAATAGCCTTGGTTCTGAATGAAGCTAAGCCTTCATACGCATTGTTATATTTATTGATTTTTGATGTATGGTCGTGCGCTTGAAGGGCTAAATTTTTGTTGCTTGTCTTACTGGCATTTTTAAGCATATCTTGAGCTTGTGAAGCTACCACATCACAATATTTGTTTTTATGATTAATGATCTCTTGATCATAATTTATAATTTCAAAACGTCCTTGATAATCATCTTTGCTAGATATCGGCATGAGGTATTTTATATCTTTATGTCTGTAGCTCATCGTTTCAAAAATGTCAATCTTGCGCTGTATTTTCTCAAGATTTGTCATTTCAGAAATGCTGGCGACCTCATCTTTCGCTTTGGTGTCAAGGATTTCAAAGGCTCTCTCAAGAGCTTTGACTTCTTCTAATTTTAGTTGTCGACCTTGCTTGATCTTTTTGATAGCAAAGTTAAAGGCTGCTGTATATTCTCCACGTTTGACCATCTTGTCTACGGTTGTACATGACGTGATCGATATCGCTAATGCTAGGGTGTAAAGTACTGCTTTCATAACTGTGGGTTTTGTTTGTTGGTAAATGATATACGTTACTTATAGGAAAAACTTCAGTGGCAAGCAGAAAGTAACACTTTTATTGTGTGATTAAATCAATTTTAACGCTTTGTAGCTCATATGTTAAGAATATTAGGAAATGATTTCAATAATTTATCATTACTTTATTTCAGGATTACTTTATTAACTACTATATTTGTAAATAATTTAACTCTGAGTTTAAAAAATGTTCCACCATGAGCCAATTTACTAATCTTGATACGCTGCGATACCTGCTATATGACGTGCATGACGTACAGTCGCTGTTGACATTTGATCGCTTCAAAGCTTTTGATAAAGACAGTTTTGATCTCTTACTCGATTCTGCATACGACTGGTCAGCACTACATCTTTATACTACCTATCGAGAGATGGATGAGCATCCCGCTTACTATGCTGATGGTAGAGTACATACGCATGAGATACTCAAAACAGTCTTTAAAGAGGGAGGAGAAAACGGTTATATAGGTATGTATATGGATGCGGAGCATGGCGGAATGCAGTTGCCTTATACGATTTCTAATGCCGTTAATCATATCATGGAAGCAGCCAATAATAATATACCTGGCTACCTTGGCCTGACGTCCGGCTCGGCTAATCTGATAGCATCGTTCGGTAATCAAGCACTCAAAGATGCCTATTTACCAAATATGCTCAGTGGCAAATGGAGCGGGACAATGGCGCTTACCGAGCCCCAATCAGGAAGCTCTCTTAGTGATATCACGACAACTGCTATACCAACTGATGTAGAAGGTACCTATCACATCCAAGGCCAAAAGATCTTCATCTCGGGTGGAGACCATGGCGGAGTAGATAATATTATACATCTCACCTTAGCTCGTATACAAGGTGCACCAGCCGGGACGAAAGGAATTTCACTTTTTGTAGTGCCTAGGTACTTGGCTCAGCCTGACGGAACTTTGATGGATAATCATGTGGTTCCCGTTGCTGATTTTCAGAAAATGGGACAACGCGGCTATAGCACTGTACATCTGGTATATGGCGAAAATAGACCATGTGAAGGATTTTTGGTTGGTCAGCCGAATCAAGGTCTCAAATATATGTTTCAGATGATGAACGGTGCACGAATAGATGTGGGAATGACTGCAACATCAACCGCTATCGCGGCATATCATGCATCCCTTCAGTATGCACGTGAGCGCAAGCAAGGTAAGCGACTTGTGCACGCATCTTCACCGCAGGATGACAGCCAGACGCTCATCATACACCATCCTGATGTACGTCGTATGTTACTCTCTCAGAAGGCGATCAATGAAGGGGCACTCAGTTTACTAATCGAATGCTCGGTTTTGGATGATGTAGCTTTAGCTGATCCAGATGAGCAAAAACGTAAAGACGCACATACATTGCTTGAATTGCTCACACCAATGGCCAAAGCATACCCAAGCGAAGCTTGTCGCGACGCGATCAACGATGGATTACAGATATTGGGCGGCTACGGTTTTTGCATGGATTTTCCATTACAACAGTATTTAAGAGATATCCGTATCATGGCCATTTATGAGGGTACCACGGGTATTCAAGGCCTAGATCTTCTAGGGCGTAAAGTTTGGATGAATGGTGGTAAGGGACTACAATTACTATCAGAAAGAATAAATGATTCCATTTCTCAGGCCCAAAGTATCCCCACTTTGTCCCCTTATGCTACGCAACTCCAAAAATCGATAGCTAGTTGGCAATCATGTCATTTGCACTTAGCAAAGTTTGCCCAAGAAGGTGACAATGTACACTTATTAGCTGACGCTACACCATATCTCATGATGACGTCACATATCGTTATTGCATATCAATGGTTAAAAATGGCCGTAAAATCAACTGAGATGATACGAACTGGCAACGAAAAACGACATTTCCACCAATCGATGATAGACACGATGCGATTTTATTACAAATATGAGCTACCTAAAACTAAATCTTTTCATGATACGTTAATGAGTGAAGACCACATCACAATCGATCTGGACGATACAACTTTTGCGTTCTAAATTAATTTCATTTTCTAAAAATTCACAATAGTTACCATGACAAAAGAACACCTTCTTGAATCTATAAGCAAGCAAGCAGCCAATGTAGCCCCTATAGGTGCTAAACTCAAATTTGTTTTAGACGAGTATATTATTCTCATCGATGGTACTGGTGAGACCAATATTGTAAGCGATGGTGATGAAGAAGCAGCTTGTATTATCAGCTCCGATTTAGAAACATTCGTGAAGTTACGCAATGGAGACCTTAATCCAATGATGGCCGTCATGACTGGCAAAATCAAAATCAAAGGCGATATGGGACTTGCCATGAAGCTTCAAGCTTTGTTGCAGTAAAGACCAACAAATAGATAAAAAAATGGGGAATGAGTTTGAATATATTTGAGCTGGTTTTTTTCTTGGGCGTACCCTTTTGTCGTCTTAAGGTCAGATTGTCCCCACTATCTTTGCAAGCTTTGGTGGTAGCTTTCATCCCTAGTGAATGTTAATTGTGGCTCAGTGTGTATTTTATTAAATTACTTACAGTCACTTAGATATGTTTTTTTGTGACCGAA
>JANMMV010000548.1:0-3429 GCA_031373565.1 Saprospiraceae bacterium | reverse complement strand
GATAGCTTTACTTATTTTCTTGTTTCAAATTTCTTTAAAACACATGGTGAAAAAGCCCACCGCTCGTTTGGAGCTATCTCTTTTACATCTGCAGTAAAAGTCACTTCATCGCCTTCTTTGAAAGCAAATTCAACCATATTGCAGGCTCCATACCGCTGTGTTTCATCATTGATAGGAATCATAACCCATTGGTCCGAAATCATTGACAGCTTAGCATCGACGTCTACTACTGAAGAAACAGTTTTGCGATCTTTGTAACAATCGTCTGTCTTCAATCCTGGTAAACCATCATTGGCTTTGTTGACACTACAGGCTACCATCGAGAAAATTACGAAAGAAATTAAGCGCATTTTGGATAACATAATTACCATATTTTTGCCCCTAAAGGCATAAAAGAAAAAGCCAAACATTATTCAAGCATCCGCTTATTCAAGCATTTACTCATTAATTAGACAAACTTTAGTACTTCGCTCATCACTATATCAAGACCATCCACATTTTGGCCACCAGCAGTTGCAAAAAATGCTTGGCCACCACCACCGCCACCTATGTGTGAAGCTAATTCTTTGATAATATTACCAGCGTGAAGTGTACTACTATCCCTAGTAAGTGACTCTGATATATTCAACATAATAGATGGCTTGCCACCATCATTGATAGCAAAGAATATAACACTGTCGCCCACAGACTGCTGAATATGCGTAGCCAATGTTTTGGCTGATTTTGAATCGACATCCGCAAGCTTGGCAATGACGAGTTTGTAACCCTTGTGATCTTTGGCTTGATTAATCAAACTATCTTTTAACCCTGCTGCATGTGCTGCTCGCAATTTTTCAATTTCTTTTTGCAAGGTTCTATTCTCATCTTGAATATCAGCGATATTTTTGTATGTATTGATATTGTTTTTGAAAAGCGATTTGATATTGTTTAGTTCGTCGATCTGTGCATTAATAAATGACTCCGCACCAGCAGAAGTCACTGCTTCGATCCGTCGGACACCAGCAGCAATTCCACTCTCCGCCGTGATTTTGAAAAATCCTATTTGGCCCGTATTTTTGACATGACAGCCACCGCATAACTCACGAGAATACGAAGCATCAAAAGTGATCATACGTACAGTATCGCCATATTTTTCGCCAAACAACATCATCGCCCCCGATTCCTTTGCATCCTCGATTGCCATTGACCGATGCTCTTCGAGTAGTACATTTTGTCTTACTTTTTCATTAACGATTTTCTCTACTTGGGCAATCTCCGAGTCCGTAATTTTTTGGAAGTGCGAGATGTCAAATCGAAGGTATTCATCTTTTACTAGAGAACCTTTTTGATGCACGTGCACACCCAATACTTTGCGCAAAGCGGCATGCAACAAGTGGGTAGCACTATGATTGCGTTCAATCAACGTACGTCTACTGATATCTATCTCAGCAAATACATTACCACTAAGATAATCAGGCAATCGGTCTACAAATTGGATGACGAGTCCATCTTCTTTTTTGGTATCCGTGACTTTGATGATTTCGCCATTGATGGAAAGAAATCCTACATCGCCTACTTGTCCACCACCTTCGGGGTAGAAAGGAGTTTTATCCAATACCAATTGGTACAATGCAACATCTTTCTGCTTCAGCGTACGAATTTTGAGCACTTTGGCATCAGCAATACTCAGATGGTCATACCCTATAAACTCAGAACTACCACCTTCTTGAATGATAACCCAGTCACCAGTCTCTCGCTTAGCATCTGCTCGTGATCGTTCTTTTTGTAGTTGGAGTGCCTTATTAAATCCTTCTTCATCAACTACATAGCCTTTTTCGCTCGCAATCAATCGTGTCAAATCTATCGGAAATCCAAAGGTATCATACAATTCAAGAACGTCATTGCCATCAACGACACCATCTGTAATTTTGACATCTTCTATTCGTCGGAGCCCACCCTCTAATGTTTTTAGAAATGAACGCTCTTCTTCTTTGATAACTTTCTCTACAAATGATCTCTGCAGGTGCAACTCAGGGAATACATGCTCAAATTGTGACGCAAGAACATCTACCAATTGATGCAGCATAGGCTGCTTATAGTCCAGATAAGTGTAATAATATCTAACTGCTCGACGCAAAATCCGGCGTATGACATATCCGGCGCCATTGTTGGAAGGAAGTTGTCCATCAGCGATTGTAAATGAAATTGCTCTAATATGGTCTGCTAATACCCTGAAAGCTACATCTTCTTTACTATCGCTAAAATGATACGTTTTATTAGTGATCTTGGCTACTTCTGCTATCGTTCCCGTGAAAACATCTGTGTCATAATTGCTCGATTTCATTTGGATAGCCCGAACCAATCGTTCGAAACCCATACCTGTATCAACATGTTTGGCAGGTAGCTCCTCGAGAGTTCCATCTGCTTTGCGGTTAAACTGAATAAACACATTATTCCATATTTCGATAACCTGCGGATGGTCGTTATTGACCAAATCGCGGCCAGGCACAAGCGCTATTTCTTCGTCAGATCTCAAGTCTATATGAATCTCACTACATGGTCCGCAAGGTCCAGTATCACCCATCTCCCAGAAATTATCTTTTTTGTTGCCATAAATGATGTTTTCTAAAGGTACTAACTTTGACCATTCTGCCAGCGCAATGGCTGATGGTTGCAGATTTTCTTTTGGATCTCCTTCAAACACCGTAACGTACAATCGATCTTTGGGCAATTTGTAGACTTCTGTCAATAACTCCCAACTCCATTTAATCGCTTCTGCTTTAAAATAATCCCCAATACTCCAGTTTCCAAGCATTTCAAACATGGTATGATGATAGGTATCAACACCTACCTCTTCGAGATCATTGTGTTTTCCTGAAACACGAAGGCACTTTTGAGTATCTACGATACGTGGGTTGTCGGGAGTCTTATTGCCCAAAAAATAATCTTTAAATTGATTCATACCAGCATTGGTAAACATCAATGTAGGGTCATCTTTGATAACAATCGGTGCAGAATGAACAACTTTGTGGCCTTTATCAGCAAAAAAATCTAAAAACTTCTGTCGGATTTCGTGTGAAGTCATCATAGTACAATATATTTATGTCCTTATTTAGTGTATCAAGTTACACAGAAGCCGCAAAGATAAAATTATTGGGGTACAAACCCAATTGTGAAAGGAGAATTGTAGTAGGTTTCTTGACATAAAATTTACGAATTAAAAGAACGTAGGATGAAAGAAATCTATAGCGCAGAATTTAAAATTAATTTATAAATATAGTGCAACTCAGATAATCGGTTGAAAATTTTGTCAATAACTATAATATCTTTACTTTTAATTTATCTTTTGCCAATCATTAATCGCAGGATTGCTTATGCGCACGATTCTCATCATATTGACACTTGTCATTTGGCTTATTTTGGGCTGGATTTACAATAAAGATTATGCCC
>JANMMV010000546.1:0-8905 GCA_031373565.1 Saprospiraceae bacterium | reverse complement strand
GCATAGCACCAGCAAGTTATTATTTGGGCATATTGGGTATGCCCGGCCTCACTGCCTATTTTGGTTTAATGCATATTGGCAAACCGAAAGCCGGCGAAACAGTTGTAGTGTCTGGTGCTGCTGGTGCGGTTGGTATTGTAGTTGGCCAAATAGCTAAACTGCAAGGTTGCCGTGTAGTTGGGATAGCGGGCAGCGATGAAAAAGTGAAGTTATTAGAAGAAGAATTTGGGTTTGACGAAGTCCTAAATTATAAGACCTGTACCGATTTAAAGAAAACGATTGCTAATGCTTGTCCGAAAGCGATAGATATCTATTACGATAATGTAGGTGGGGAAATTTCTGACGCAGTTATCAGCAATATAAACTTCGATGCGAGAATTGTATTGTGTGGTCAAATTGCGTTATATAACAGCACTGAAACACCAATGGGCCCAAGACTGCAACCCATGTTATTAACCAGAAGCGTATTGATGCAGGGTTTTATCATTAGCAATTTTCAAAGTCAATTTTGTGAAGGGAGCATGCAATTAGCCAAATGGTTAAGAGAAGGTAAATTAAAATATAAAGAAACGATTCAAAAAGGCTTTGATAAATTACCTGCAGCATTGCTGGGTTTATTCGAAGGTGATAACATTGGAAAAATGATAGTGGAAGTTTAAAAATTTAGATCAAATTTAAAATAGTAACGGTATTGGCTTCCTACAGGATCAAAAAAATAAGGCAATGGATACAGTAAAAAAAGGAAGAGCCAACTAAAATAACTAAGCATACAGCAGAGCAAACAAAATTACCTGGGTCGATTTTTTAAAATTTCAAGGTATTTCCACACTAGGCAACATCATGGGTGGTGTATTTTTAGTGGCCTTGGTAAAATATGCACGCAGTAAACGCACGTGATTTATTAGATTTTTAATGTTGGGATACTCAAAGAAAATAAATATTAGCTATGAAAAAGAAATGTTTTATGCTGTTTCATTAAGCCGATAAAATGGGCAAACCAAAATAGTCCGGAACAATGAAATCAGCAATAAAGTTTGAGAAAATGAAAATGACTTAGAAATAGAAAAACGATCACAAATTATACTACTTCATGCAAATTCAATTACAGATCATCTGGCTCTTTGTACTGTCTATTCCTGTTGCCTGCGTGGCATGGACCGTTACACATGAAGAAATATTTAAAGAACCAAGAGACTACTGTGTTAAACAGAGCTTGCATAGTAAAACAATGTTGGAAAGAAAGTTCTTTTACATTTTTACCTGTGAATATTGTTTCAGCCATTACGTTACCATTCTCTTTCTATTTTTAACAGGATACAAATTATTGATAGATGATTGGAGAGGATATGTGATTGGTGGATTTGCATTAGTGTGGATTGCAAATATTTACATGAATTTGTTCGGGCTAATTCGGCAGGATATTAAAAAAGAGAAAACGGAGATAAAAATAATGGAGAAAAAGAACGAGTAGAAATTATGACAAAAACATACGTTCAACGATTCTATTATTCTTTATCACCAATGCTGTGTGTGAAAGCAATTATGCTTTTTTACGCTTCAGCTTTTGAAATTACCAGCTTCATTTAAAATGGCAGGAGAATCTAAAATAGTAATTTATATCGCGTTATGTGCTAACGTTGGAATTGCCATTATTAAATATGTTGCTGCTTCTTTCACGGGAAGTTCGTCCATGCTTTCCGAAGGGATACACAGCACAGTTGACTCAATAAACCAATTGCTCCTTCTTCTAGGAATCTCTAAAAGCAAAAAGCCAGCTGATGATGCACATCCTTTCGGCTATGGGAAGGAACTTTATTTCTGGACGCTCATTGTGTCAGTGCTCATATTTGGTATGGGTGGCGGAATGTCGATCTATGAAGGTATCATTCATATCCGTCATCCTGAACCGTTACATGAACCTACATGGAATTATATTGTGCTCGGGTGCGCTGCACTTTTTGAGGGAACCTCATTTGTAATCACCATTAGAAAATTTATTGCCCGGCGTGGGAGAAAGAATTTCTGGAGCAATCTCCGTGGTAGTAAAGACCCTACTTTATTTGTAATTATTTATGAAGATGGAGCAGCACTTTTGGGACTATTGGTTGCTTTTTGTGGCGTTTTCTTAACGAACTATTTCCAGCTTCCCGTCATAGATGGCTTTGCTTCCATTTTAATAGGCCTGTTGCTCGCCATTGTTGCCGTTA
Organism: Saprospiraceae bacterium; assembly: GCA_031373565.1. GTDB lineage: Bacteria > Bacteroidota > Bacteroidia > Chitinophagales > Saprospiraceae > OLB9. Next base: position 6,698 of record JANMMV010000546.1, on the reverse strand, counting down.
TTTTAGTCATAGAAAGCAGGAATCTTTTAATTGGGGAAAGCGCTTTTAAGGAAAAAGTACAAGGCATTTATGAAATCGTGAATGGTGATGATGATGTATATATGCTATGTAAACCGCTTACCATGCAAATGGGTCCTAAAGAAATACTATTGGCGCTTGATGTTAATTTCACAACGGAAATTAACAGTGAGCAAATCATGCTGGCTGTACAACGACTAGAGAAAAATATAAAAGCAAAATATCCAGATGTAAAACAAATATTTATCGAAGCAAAAAAGCTAGGAAAGAACCTCGATAAAGAATTAAACACAGGGAACAAAATTTAAACCTGATCTCACAATTAGGATTTAGCTGTACTCAATTTACGAATAGCGACTAGGAAGAACCAATATCCAATTTGGGCTTGGTACCAACATGAAGATATTTACAAGTAAATGCCAGACTTATGTAAACGCGGACATTTGCCAATTGGAACAGATGGAATCAGAATTGAATTTGAAAAGGACAAAAATGAAGTACTTTTATCAGATTTTATTCTGTGGCATTACCCTTTATGTTACAAGTCAATAATTGCTCAAAACAAAATAGAGCGGGACAAATTCGAACTTAAACTAAAGAACTTAAAATTAGACAAATCGACATTTGAAGGTATGCCCCATCAAATTCAAGATGAAATTACGGAAAGTTGGGAGAATATTTTTGATTTAAATTTTGAGTATAAATACTATACAAACAAGAAAGATGAAAAGATGATTCAGGCTTGCTGTTGGGATATAAAAGATAGTGAAATGGTAAAAATTGATAGGTTTAAAGCAAGATGAGTCACTATGACTAATGACATTTATTACGTCACGGAAAGAGTTAAGGCTTCTCCTACTTCATCTTCTCCAAAAATGCGGCCACATCATCATTTGTATTGTACAGTGGACACGTGGCGACTCGTATAACATCGGGCTCACGCCAATCAGCAACCACACCTCTAGAAGTCAATACATCAAAATAAGCTTTGTCTGGACGTAACATTCTAATCGACAATTGACATCCACGCTGTGCTGGATCCACAGGAGTAATGATTTCAATATCTTCTCTGCCAAGATTCATCAGGCCGTCGTATAAGTGGGTAGTGAGTTCGATCGATTTTTCGCGTAAGCGTGAGATGCCACCAGCTCTGTCAAATATATCTAGTGAAGCCCTGATAGCGGCCATCTGAAAGATAGGTGGATTGGACAATTGCCAGCTTTCGACGGTAGGAATAGGGATAAATGTTGGTCCCATCTTGAATCGAATCGCTTTATCATGTCCCCACCATCCTGCAAACTTAGGCAAGGATTCATCATGGTGATGGCGTTCATTGACATAACATCCTGAAAGTCCACCGGGACCGCTGTTGAGATATTTGTAAGAACACCACACCGCAAAGTCAGGACCATACTCAGCCAATTGTACATCGAGATTACCGGCTGCATGTGCTAAGTCAAAACCAACTTTACAGCCATAATGATGTCCTAGCTGTGTTATCTTAGCCATATCATAAGCCTGACCTGTGTAATAATTGACACCACCGATCAATACCAAAGCGATCTCATGTCCATGCGTATGCAAAATTTCTTCAATTGTAACCATAGAAATGATCTCAGTTCCATCTCTATCTGGAAGTTCTATGATGGCATCCTTAGGTTCGAAACCATGGAACTTGACCTGTGATTGAGCCGCGTATCTATCCGATGGGAAGGGATTATATTCCATCAATATCTTGTATCGAGTCTTAGTCGGTCTGTAAAAACTGACCATCATCAAGTGGAGATTGACCGTAAGGCTATTCATGACAACAACTTCGTGTGGTCGAGCACCTACAATTCGCGCCATAGATTCTCCAAGATTTTCATGGTAAGGTAGCCACGGATTACGCGCATGGATGTGGCCTTCGACGCCATGTTGTTTCCAGTCTTCTAGTTCTTGGTTGATATAGTCAGGTGTGCTCCGTGGCATGAGTCCTAGACTATTACCGCATAGATAGATCAAATCATTGCCTGCTGCGTCTTGTGGTATGTGGAATTGATCTCGTTGACTGATAAATGGTGGGTTCATAGGTTTACGTAAAGGTTTGGTCTGTTAAAGTATTTTAGCATCTCCATAGATCCATTGTAGGGCATTTTTATGCCAAATATCTTGCTTTTGTGTAGCCGAAATGATCGAATGTACTTCAGCATCATCTAGGATCTTACCGGGATAGCAACCGGGCACAGTCTCCATCTCGCCCAACGGATATGGATCGTCGATACCGCAAACGATCTGGGTATGTGGCTGTCGTTTCAGCATAAGATCGAGCGACCAGATATCATGTACGAGGCTATCGAAATAAATGTTCTTGGCACCAAGGTGACTGATCGGATCAGTGGCTCCTTCAAATAAGTCCGGTCTCCCATTATATCCTTGGGAGCGCCTACCGACACCGACTTGTCCAAATTGATTGCCGTGCGCAAAACAAATTCTAACATCAGGAAACTTTTCATCAAAACCCATCATCGTGTACATATGATACGCATCTGCAGTCTGCGCGCACATCCATACAAGGTGGAATCGCCAATATGTATCCTTCAAATCGATCATTTCTTCTGCCCCGTATGGATGGATTTCGACGGCTAGTTTATAATAATTGGCTAGTTCAAAGATAGGTTTCGTATGTTCATCTGCGATCGAAATCCAATGCCCGTCATCACCTATGAAATGAGTAGGTAGACAAAGTACGGGCATATGATGGAGATTGACACATCGTTCTATCTCCGCCAAAGCTTGATCTACAAATCTAGGTTGTACCACAAATCCACCTATGAATCGCTCAGCGTGCTCTGATTGTAGTCTAGCATTGAAATCATTTTGAAATTGTATCACATCTCGAGATAGTGACTCTTCATAGCCATTGCAGTACAATTGTGAAAGGTTGATGACGACCGCCGTGTCAATCCGGTGTTTGTCCATCCAAGTCAATTTTTCATTGACAAAAAAACTCTCGTGTGTAATAGGCCTAGTCCATTGACCTTGGCACATATGTGTTCCTGCATCGTTGATCCAAAAGATTTTCTGATCTCGCATAAAAGCAGGAATCTCATGCGCGTAGGGTAGCACATGTGCGTGACAATTGATCCGTTTTGTTGTGTCTAAGTCGCCCATGTAGCAAAAGTAATGATTATCTGCCATAATTATGACAAGATTTGAGTTACTCAGGGTATCACAAGGCTTCTGGCCTTATGCTTGTGATGACTTGATAATTTTAACATTCTCGGAGCTAAAACTCCGAGTACAAAAAACTCCGAGTACAAAAAATAGAAAAGGCCACTTGTTGATAACAAATGACCTTTTCTGATATGATTTAAAAGCTAAAGTGCTTTTGTACTTACTCTACTTAAAATTATAACTTATTATCGACTTTACTTCCAAAATTTACGCCAATTGTGATCTCGTGAGCACCGTTGTTATATTGCTGAATGGGCTGAGATGAGCTATTATAAGAGTAGTAAAGATTGAATTTCTCCAATTTTGTTCCTATTAAAAACCCTAGTCTCTTATCTGCACCTAGTGTGTAAGACATACCACCTAATAACTTATCATCCAATAACCCTAGCGTAAGATTTAAGTCTAAATGCGTAGGTACGTTGTTGAGTTTTTTCATAATCATACTCGGCGTCAATGTGATATCTTCTTGCACATCAAGCTTGTATCCGGCTTGAACGATAAAGCCGATCTCTCTTTCTTGAACAGGACCATCTAACTCGGAAATACTAGTACTTACGATAGACGGAAATGATAGTCCATAAGAAAATTTATCTTGGTACAAACCATACATCCCTATTGTCGCATCAAAAAACTCAGTACCCGACAATCCTTGAATAATAAGTGGATCGTTAGGATTAGCATTGCCAATATCTGCCAATTTGTGCGTTATGTATTCTCCTGTGATACCAAAACCGATCTTGTTGTCATCGCCTTCAATACGATAGTTAAGACCTGCTGCAAGCTTCGATGTATTGAAAGAACCGAATCTGTCACTCAATACAATTACGCCAGCGGACAATCTATTGCCGATCGGTCCATTATACGAGATCGTAAAAGATTTAGGTGCAGCTTCAATACCCGTCCAATTATTGCGATAATTGAGTTGTACTTGTTGCTGATTTTGGTGACCAAAAGCACCAGGATTGATTAAGTGCGGATTGAGATATGCTTGTGTATAGATATATCTCTCATCAAAATATCTTGTCTGGCCATATGATAGCGAGCCTAAAAACATAATAATTGCTGCGAAAATTGTATTCTTCATGCGTTTATTTTTTTTGATTGTCGGGTTTGGATTATACTTCTTATTTGATTATCTAAGTATGGTAACCACACCTTTATAAATTTCTTTTGTGCCTTGTGCTAAACGGTTTGTAAGTACCCAGATATAACCACCTTCATCGAGGTCTTTGCCATCTTCGGCTACTCCTGACCAAGTATTGTCATAATCTAACTGCGTGTAAACTATTTTTCCCCATCTATCATAAACAACTAGATCGCTAGGTGTCTTATCAGCACAAGTGATTCTAAACCTATCGTTAAGATTGTCACCATTAGGGGTAATTATTTTATCAGCAATGTAGCACTCTCCTTCTGTAGGGTCGTCACAATTTTTGATTTCTATATTTGTAAGCGATGCCGTACATCCATTAATATCTCTAACTGTTACATTGTACACGCCTCTCCCAACATCTGTAAGATTGGCTGTAGTTGCACTATTTGACCATAGATATGTGTATGGGCTTAAACCTCCGCTTGCATTCAGATTGATAGTCCCTGTGGTTTTTTCAGCCTCGGTACACGTGACTGTATTAGTGACCACTAATTTTGTAGGCTGGGTTACGATGATACTTTGCGAAGTAGCAACACCAGCTGTATTAGTCAATGTAAACGTATATACTCCAGCTCTCACGTTTGTAAAAGTGTATGAAGTGCCTGTAGTGATCGTTTGTGCCGTGCCGACATTTTGACCATTTGACAACAATTGAGCAGTCATCGGAAGCGAACCAGTGAATTGAACTGTTATTGAACCACTACTATCTCCAAAACATGATACACCAAAACCATTGAAAGTCGTAGCAGCTGATGCGGAAGTGATCTCTGGTTTGATAATAGGGGTAGGTATAACGGTTACTACTATACTCGACCTAGAAACGATACATCCATTGGCATCAGTTACTGTTACAGTGTAAGTGCCTGCAGGTACGTTGTTAGTAGTGAAAGCACCACTTGTATTGCCACCAGCTAAGCCACCGCTAAATGTTACATTATATATCGGAGTACCACCAGAAATATTTAACGTGATAGAGCCATTATTACTTCCTTGATTTGCATTGACAACAATTGGATCGGCAACCACTACCGCAGTAGGCTCGGTTACAGTTGCTGTAGCCGTTTTTGTTGCCCCGTTCGCATCAGTAACTGTCACTGAATATGATCCCGCTTTCAATCCAGTAGCACTGCCGCCTGAGATGGTATTTGTATAAGGTGCACATCCACCAGTTGCCACAATATTTATAATGCCATCGCTACCACCATTGCATTTTACATTTGTTGTGGTGGTTACTGTCAATTGCAACTCAGTCAAAGCTGTACCTACTGTAAATGATTGTGGTCCAGCGGTACAACCGTTTGCATCGCTAACATTAACAATATATTGACCTGGGTCTAGGTTAGTTGGATTAGCTGTATTCCCAAGGTTAGGTGTCCAAGTATATGTGTATGGGCTTGTACCACCTGAAGTCCCTGTGAGATTTATTGATCCCTTGTTGCCGCATGATGCATTTGTAACCACATTGGCAGTAGGTATATTGATAACTGTTGGCTGCGTGATAGTGACCATACCTGAGCACAAAACTCTATTATCAAAAGTCCATCTCACCGTATACATATATGTTCCCGCACCTAAATTTGATATATTGGTGCCTGCTAAGATGGCCGCAGCAGCTTTGATTATTGTATTATTTCCATCCTTCCACTCGATAACACACTCGTTCAGCTTGGTACCTGTGATGTTGATATTGATGCTTCCATTGGATAGACCATTACAGGTTACATTCGCTGTCACTCCTTGCGTGCAAGTTATCTCTGGTGCTACAATAGGCACATCGCTGCAAGTTATTTTTCCTGGAATAGTGATCGAAGGGATCGTTGTAGGTGCTCCATTTATTAATGCTGCAACTTCTGTAAGCCCCGGCGCAAAAGTAATATTGGCAGAACCTGGACAAGGTCCTAGTACTTTGAAACAGATTTGAAATATTTTAAAGCCATCCGCCTTCGTTGTACCCGATGCAGATGTCCATGACAGATTAAGGATACCTGGAGTTGGGCTGTTAAAATTAATATTTGTCAATCCATCAAGATTATACATATCAGTACGTATCAATTCTAACTCTGCTGGATTGTAAAGAAATCTAGACATGAGACTGGATATATTTATGAACTTATCTACGGTTACTTCCACGCACACGATTTGATCTTTAGCTCCTGCAGCGTCATTGATTTTGATAGTTACGGCGTCTTGGGGAGGTTTAACCGTAAGGAAAACCTTACCGTATTTGATACATGTTTGAACTTCACCCGAATTAGTAGACCACTCGCTAGGGATCGTACCAGAACCTAGTAAGACACATACGGTATCAGGG
>JANMMV010000526.1:0-2646 GCA_031373565.1 Saprospiraceae bacterium | reverse complement strand
AGGCGCTCTTGTGCTTTTTGTGATTGGTCTTATGACATCGTGTTTTATACAAATCGATGCTGGTAATGTAGGTGTCAAAAAGCTTTTCGGACAAGTACAACCTGATTATCTAGAATCAGGGCTTCATTTTTTAAATCCACTTTACGAAATCACGGAAATAGATACCAAAACCCAAAACTACACGATGAGTGCAGTCCACGATGAAGGTGATAGAACGGGTGATGATGGTATCAAAGTATTGACAGCTGATGGTCTAGAAGTCAAGTTAGATCTTACCGTGTTATATCGAGTTATCCCTGCAGAAGCGCCAAAACTTTTGATAGAAGTGGGTAAAGATTTCCAAAATAAGATCGTAAGACCACTTGCTAGAACCAGAATACGTGACAATGCCGTTTTTTATGATGCAGTCTCCTTGTATTCAACAAAACGCAAAGAATTCGAAACCCAAATAGTCAAAGGAATTGAACAAGATTTCAAAAAACGTGGATTACTATTGGAAGATTTGTTGATCAGAAATATTTCTCTTCCCGATGTAGTGAAGTCTGTGATCGAGCAAAAGATCGCAGCCGAGCAAGAAGCGCAGAAAATGCAATTCGTACTTCAAAAAGAAAAACAAGAAGCGGAGCGTAAGCGTGTCGAAGCGCAGGGTATAGCTGATTATCAACGTATTATCAATACAGGTTTGACAAGCAACCAACTGAAATACGAGCAGATCAAAGCGATGAAGGAACTCGCAACATCGGCCAATGCTAAAGTAGTCGTTATGAATGGCGACAACACGCCAATCATTCTGGACGGTAAAAACTAGCACAAGAATTTATTAGGCCTTTTGTGTCAATTTTGGAAAACTGGATTTTTCGATGCGTTCGCAAGATTTCATGTAATTGAATGACAAATTCTCTTATATTTACATTTCGAAGTCAAACAGTTTGCCAAATGAATAGTACATTTTACACCAAGTCCGCCATCTTTGCTTTCCTAATGATATTTGCAACTTGCTCATGGGGACAAGTCATTTTTAGAAGCGCTTATAATCCATACCAAACACACATCAAAACGCGAAGTACCAATGCGGGTTGTGTTGCTGATTTTAACGGAGATTTGGTGGATGATCTATACATCATTGACAGGGCTGACTATGTGATCGTAGTCAATAGTACGGGGCAAAATTTTAGCTTACAAGTCGTAGATACTTTTGAAGTGGCGGATGATGTATGGACGAGCGTGAGTGGCGATACTGACAATAATGGCGCACCAGACTTGATTTCTTCGGGAGAGTACAAAGGGATTTCTCACGCTCAATATACCAACGGAGAATGGAAATTATCGCCCATGTCTGGTTCGGTCTTCGCTCAAGGATCGAATCTCGTCGATATCAATAATGATGGATGGCTTGATTACTTTATTTGTGATGATGATAGCCACTCCAAGATATATATCAATGACAAAACAGGTAAATTAATTTTGACACCAGTCATCGATTTCAAGAAAGGAGACAACACGGATGGGTCAGGAAATTATGGTAGCGAATGGGTAGATGTAAATAATGACATGCTACCTGACCTGTACATTGCCAAGTGCCGCGCTGGGGTCGATTCGCCCTTGGATAAGCGCAGAATCAATAGGTTGTATATCAATAAAGGGAATAGTAAGTTTGAAGAGCTGGCTGATTCTTTTGGTATTGCATCCGGCAATCAGTCGTGGGTAGGAACTTTCGGGGATTTGGACAATGACGGTGACCAGGACTTATTTGTGGTGAATCATTATGCAGCACACGAGTTATATGAAAACATCGATGGGAAATCATTTAGATTGGTGCCGACTGCATACTTGGATCGAAATTTTGGATTACAAGCTTCGATTAGAGATTATGACAATGATGGTCTTCAAGATATCGTGATGGTGGGCGTAGAGGAGACTTACTTTTTGCGTAATGTAGGGGGTCTGAAATTTGAAGTTGTGGATTTTGCGTTGGGTGGGGTAGAAGCTAGGTCCATGTTTACTGGAGATTTTAATGACGATGGTTTTCTCGATATCTATGCTATCAATTCTGAGCCGATTGCTGTAATTGGTTTTAAAGACGATGAGATATTGCTCAATAAAGGTAACGACAATCATTTTGTCAAAATCTCGCTTAAGGGGACGACATCTAATGCATCAGGCGTCGGCGCGCTTCTCACTGCACATGTCGATGGTGAACAATATACCCGTTATGTCAAAGCAGGTGAAAGCTATGGCATTTCAAATTCGCTACAGCAACATTTTGGACTTGGATCAGCGGTCCTTGTTGATAGTTTGATCATCACATGGCCATCAGGCACAATCGACAAATACACCGATATTATTGCCGACAATACGTATTATGCCCAAGAAGGTAAATGTATGTCTTTGCAGCAGAATCTATCAAGCGATATCATTTATCTTGGTCAAACGCAGATTGCATTACCTACGATCAGCGGTATGAGTTCTTATCTTTGGAGCAATGGTGCCACCACCGACACGATTATGGCGGATGATATAGGGTCCTATTTTTTAACGGCGATAGACAGCGCAGGTTGTAACCATATTTCCAAGCCGATAGTTGTTAAGTTTGGATGTTTCAATGAGCCTATTGCTGATGTTATCTTGCGAGATAGTATCGTCAGT
>JANMMV010000513.1:0-2172 GCA_031373565.1 Saprospiraceae bacterium | reverse complement strand
CAGCCAATACTGAAATAAGTGTTTGCGCAGTCGTGTTGTATTCCGTCCAAGGCACAGGGTCGCCATAGATGTTTATGGTTCGCAGTATTACGAACATTAGGATTGCAGATAAACCAAGTATGTTTAGTGTCTTCCTTCGATTAACAACATCGAATGTTGGGTCATAAAGCTTACCGAAACAATAGCCAAGCGACATCACCGCAATCCACGGGACAATAGGATAATCAATGTAAAATTTATTACCTGTCGATAGAGTAAATACCCGCATATCATGAATTATAGACCAAAGCACATTGCCTTCGAAATGTATTGAGTCAAGAAGGTTGTGACCGAAAATAAGTAACAAGCTAAAGATGACGATAGCCTTGTATGGAAAATGTATAACTACCGATAATACAATCATGCTAATTCCGAGAGACCAGATAACTAATAAGCCAGGAGTCCTGAATTGAGTATCATAATACCAAGCGAAATTAACGATTGTCATTTCGATAAATACAAGCCATAGACCACGTTTAAGTAAAAACATTGAGAGTTCTTTCTTTTCCTTTCGTCTTCCGACAAAAAAAGCTGAAAGCCCCGCAAGAAAACAAAATACGGGTGCACAAAAATTGGTTATCCACCGTGTTAAGAAAATTGGGATAGTAGTGAGCGTAGTATCGGATGGATCAAACATGAAGGCCGAAGCGTGAAAATAATCCCTTGTGTGATCGAGAGCCATAATCACCATCACTAATCCCTTTAGCAGGTCAATGGAATCAATTCTGTTTTTACTTAGTGATGTCATGTATTATATATGTTTGATTAGATTAAAGTCAATGTTACTCAAATTACGCTCATTTTTGCAACAGGTGGACAAGACGAAAAGTCGAACGTTGTCACCAAGCACTCAATTGTCTCGTGGGACTTTGTTGGCAGAGTTTTACTGTTAGTAGGTCTCTTGTCCCGTCCACATTGCCGCTAATTTTTTGAAGCTTGGCGAAGTGGCGGATTTAGAAGTACTTACATTCAATCTAGCACTAACGTTTATCTGAAAACTGAATGTTCAATTTAGCACTGAACCCGCCATTTTGCCAATCTGCTATTATGCGGTCGGCTTAATTTTCTGTGACTATATTTTGAATAAGTAAACCGAAACATTAAAAATTCATTCTACTTTTTTATTTCTTCGAGTTCACTTAATTTTTTCCTCGACACTTCATTTTCCTTAATTGATAATGCTTTTTTCAATTGAATAATAGCATTTGCTTTATCGCCAATGGCTATAAAATAATCACCATAAGAGTCACAAACATAAAAGCTTTCAGGGTAATTTTCCACATTGAGTTTAAAAAAACTTTCTGCAGTTTTATAAATTTTTCTGCTTAAAAAATCATAACCCATATAATTGATTTCACCCATATAAGGCTTTATTTGATAACCCATTTTTTGAGATATTTGGGTAAAATGGTTTTGATATTTAGTGACTATAGTACCCGAAGAATCTATGAAATCTTTATTTGTGAGAATTAAAGGAAAAAAATCGAAGAAAAAACGCAACGCATCGTATTCGGTTATGAGTGGAGCAGAACCATGTGTATCATCAGGATAGTATTTACCTCGATACTTTAAGCCATTTTGCCTATTTTTCTCAAAAGCCGCTTTCAATGTCAATATAGAACGGATATGTTTTGAATCAATAGAAGTGTCTTTTTCTACTTTATTTATATCCATGCCTTCTTCCAACGTATTGGCAATACCCAGATACAAGGACTTACCATCAAATTTCTTTTCAGCTAAAACCTTTTGCGTTTCTTTCAAAAGCTTTTGATTATCCCACCACATACTTGGGTCAATGCAGATATAGGAATTAAACAAATCGTTGTGATGAACAAAAGTTTGCATTACAGCCAAACCACCTAATGAATGTCCTATGAGCATTTTATAGGGTGCTGTAGGATATTTGGCATCGATATACGGCATCAATTCCTTTTCGATAAATGCTATAAAATTTTCACCGCCTCCCGATGTTTTATAGAAAGTACTATCCGTTGGCCCAAAAGGGTCAGCATCAATGTGCGTGGGTGTTAAATCTCTGGTTCGGTCTGTGTTTGGTATGCCTACCACAATCATTTTGGGGCACATCATATTACCATTGGTGGTACTCAATTGCTGAATCATACCTACCACAGA
>JANMMV010000486.1:0-3116 GCA_031373565.1 Saprospiraceae bacterium | reverse complement strand
CCGTTTGTGCAAAGACCATGAAGCAACGTAACATCAAACCTGAAGATCTTCTAGCACAAGCGCGTATCGTTCCAGCTGGTATAGCGGAGATAATCGAAAAACAAGAAAAAGATTGGTCATACATCAAAGGCGGATTTTAGTTTGATGAAAAACTAATATTGCAAAACTTATAAATATAGACTTAACCATTTATCCTTAACAAATAGCAATGAGCAATAGACGCAGATTTTTACAATCGATAGGAAGTTTGGGTATAGGGAGTACGATGCTAGGTCTAGATCCTACTGGTGTTGCTAAAGTTTTGGGTCATGAAGATGAAACTGATGATCAGGCAATAAATGTCACCAAGCCCACGGTAGTCAGTATCTTACAAACTACTGATGTGCATTGCCAGATCCACCCACATGATGAATTATTTTGGGAGAACGAAAAGGTGGTTTTTCGTAGGACGGGCGGATATGCAAAGATGGCAACTTTGATCAAGAAATTAAAAAAGGCAAACCCTAATACCTATTTGATCGATTCTGGTGATATGTTTCAAGGTAGCGCGCTGAGTGTTAAAACCTTGGGCAAAGCATATGTACCAGTTTTGAATGCAATGGAATATGATCTATATATGCCGGGGAATTGGGAAGTGATCTACGGTAAAAGGGCGATGCAGCAATTACTCGGCGCGCTACACGCGCCAAAGATTTGTGCTAATATGTATCACGACCTTGGTGATAATAAAAAGGGAGAGCTTATTTTTCAACCATACCAAACATGGAGTGTCGCTGGTGCTAAAATAGGTTTTCTGGGATACACGGATCACCTTGTTCCGATACGCCAAAGTCCGATATATAGCAAGGGCATCATTTATACCAAGCCAGAAGAAAATCTTGCTTATTATGTAGATGTACTCAAAAATCAAGAGCAGTGCAGTTTTATTTGCATAGTAGCTCATTTAGGCCTTTCTCAGCAAATCGCTCTTGCAAATCTACCCGAATGTGAAGGCGTTGACTATGTCTTAGGTGGCGATACACATGAGCGAGTTCGTAAACCTATCCAATGTAAATATGCAAAAGTTGTTGAACCTGGCGCATTTGGGTCTTTTGTTGGTAAGTTGGATTTGACCATTGTCAATGGTCAGGTTACAGATGACAAATATGAATTGCTAGTAGTACCTTCAGAAAAACTCAAAACAGACAAGCATATTCAATCTTTATTAGACCAGAATGAAGCAGTTTATAAATCAGAAATCAATGAAGTCATAGGTTATAGTACGATACCATTGTATAGATATTTTGTTGTAGAAAATCCTATCGATACGATGATCATCGATGCACTCAAGTGGAAGTTTCCGCAAATTGATATTGCGCTCTCCAATGGCTTTAGGTTTTGTCCCCCTCGGACGACTAGAGACGCTACAGGAAATATTCCGATTACTATAGGATATTTATTTGACATGTTACCGGTCGACAGTACAGTACGAACAGCAAATGTTAGTGGTATGCAGTTAAGAGAATGGCTCGAGAAGGAACTCAATAATGTATTTGCAAAAGATGCATCAAAGAGATTTGGTGGATGGGTGGTAAAATTCAAAGGAATGGAAGTATCATTTAATGCCTTTGGAGAGAATAACAAACGTATACAATCCATCAAAATAAATAATCAGCCGCTAATAGAAGATAAAACATATAGTATACTGGCATGCGAACGCGAAGGCGATCCAGAAGATATGTTATGCCGTATCAAAGGTGTTAAAAATCCGAAAAACACGAAAGACACTTTGCATACCGTGATGAAAGAATATCTGACCACACATTCACCAGTGACACCGACTCCACATGGAGCAGCCATAATACTGGATGCTCCAGCAACTTTATTGTCACAAGTTACGGGTGTTGATTACAAATTTTTGTAGAAATAGATTTATAACAATTTAATTTACCCTATGTAACAATTGTCACAAATTAGCAGGTAATTGAAAAGTAATTTTGTGCAAATTAATTAGAACATAGAGAAATGATGAATTTTATAGATTTTGTAAGCCAACCGTGGCCATGGTATGTTGCTGGCCCAATGATTGGCATGACAGTTCCAGTTTTGTTGATATTGGGCAATAAGTCATTTGGAATTAGTTCGTCTTTACGACATATTTGTGCTGCATGTATACCTGCTGGCCTTCCTTTTTTTAAATATGATTGGAAAAAAGAAATTTGGAATTTAGTATTCGTATTAGGAATATTGATAGGCGGAATCATTGCAGCCCAATTCCTTGTGAATCCTAATCCAGTAGCCATTAATGCAAGCCTTATTGCTGAGTTAGATGGATACCAGATTACCGAAATTTATGGTTTAGTACCATTACAACTATTTTCGTGGGAGTCATTATTCACGATAAGGGGATTTATCGTCATCGTTTTGGGTGGTTTTTTAGTTGGTTTTGGGACTAGATACGCAGGGGGTTGTACTAGCGGCCATGCCATTATGGGTTTATCCACGCTCCAATGGCCATCATTAGTAGCTACTTGTTGCTTTATGATAGGTGGATTTTTGATGGCTAATCTAATATTGCCATTTATTTTATCAATATAACACTAGTTTTAAAGGCAAAATCATGTCAAATAATAACACAACAAATTTTAGTGATCTTGAAGTCAGAGAGACACAATCGATCTGTGTCAACGAGAGTCAATTGGACCACAAATGGTATCACAATCTAAAGTATCTATTGGTAGGAATCATGTTTGGGGTTGTATTTTTAAAAGCTGAAATCATCAGTTGGTATCGGATCCAGGAAATGTTTAGGTTTCAAAGTTTTCACATGTATGGTGTCATCGGTAGTGCAGTGATCGTAGGAGCCATTTCTGTGTGGCTAATAAGGAAATTCTGTATTAAAACGATATATGGAGAAACGATCGTCATCCACCCTAAGACATTCAATAAAGGGCAAATATACGGCGGTTTGATTTTTGGACTGGGATGGGCAGTGACGGGAGCGTGCCCAGGTCCACTATTTGCTCAGATTGGTTCAGGTGCATCTGTCATCATTGTGACGCTCATAAGTGCAATTATGGGAACGTGGGTATATGGCTATTTTAAAGAACGATTACCGCATTAATAGTAAATACTCC
>JANMMV010000835.1:0-3878 GCA_031373565.1 Saprospiraceae bacterium | reverse complement strand
CCGCAGGTACATATACATAACAGCTGTTGCTTCAATATTTGCATTTCTAGGTATATTTTCAACATCCAAAGCGATGATCATGGGAACAGCAATACCAATAGCGTTAATCTCAGGAATAGAATTTTCTATAGGATTACTTACTGAATTTAGGCTAGCTGAATATCTACGACAACTTCAAAAAGAGCATTAATAGTCATCTCTAAGGAAAAGTCAAAATATAAGACTTATACTGTTCCTTGGTCATAATAGCTTCAAACTTCTTGGTTCTAGCTTGATCTAAAGCGACCGTTTTATTGTATTTTTCCTTGTTTGATAATTTAGAACTTTTTACCTGTTTTACAGCTAAGGTATGGTCAAGCAAAGCCTTATAAATACTAGTGCGTTGTTTTTCAGATAATCCAAGCGTCTTTTTTAGATTATCAGCTGAAGACTTAGCGATACCTTCTGGTGTTGTTGGCTTAGCAACTCTTGCCTTCTCGGATGCACCAGGTGGAACCGGCTGGACAGTAGCCTTAATTTGGGCACTTGATTGTGATAAACCCGCTACCAACAGCAGAAGTGAAAATATATATTTAAGCATCTAATATTTTTTGCATTTACTACAACTACGAACAAAAACGTAATCTTAATAGTTCAAATTAGTCGTGCTTAAGTAAAAAGAATTAAGTAGGCATAAAATCAAATACACTTACAAAAAACACTATATTTGTCACAGAAAATATAATTTTTTTTGCGTAAAATAATAATCATCGGACCCGCTTACCCGCTGCGGGGTGGATTGGCAACTTTTAATGAACGGCTAGCTAGGGCTTTTCAATCAGAAGGATATGAAGTCATTATCTACACTTTTTCACTTCAGTATCCTTCCATTCTATTTCCTGGGAAAACACAATTTTCAGAAAGCGCACCCCCACAAGATCTAAATATCAAGGTGGAAATTAATTCTATCAATCCACTGAATTGGTGGCGAATGGGTCGCAAGATTAGAAATGAAAAGGCGGACAAAGTTATGATAAGATATTGGTTACCATTCTTAGGACCTTGTTTAGGAACCATTGCTCGTTTTATTCAAAAATCAAATGACACAGAAGTAATCGCGCTCGTTGACAATGCAATACCGCACGAAAAACGAATAGGTGACCACACTTTTAGCACTTATTTTGTCAATAGCGTTGATAGGTTTGTAACTATGAGTCAGAAAGTAGCTGATGATTTAAGAACTTTTTCTGACAAGGAAATTACTGTAACTAATCACCCACTATATGACAATTTTGAAAATCGTGTGACAAAGACAGAGGCGCGAAAACTCCTAGACATAGACGCGAATGACTATGTTTTTTTGTTCTTCGGTTTTATTCGCAAGTACAAAGGTTTAGATCTTTTGGTTGAAGCATTTAATGAGATGGATTTCAAAGGAAGAAATTGCAAACTTCTTATCGCTGGCGAGTTTTACGCAGGTGAGGATGATATCAAACAACAGATAGTCAGTAGTCCCCGGACAAAGGATATATTGTGTCATACAAAGTTTATCAAAGACGAAGAAGTATATCAATATTTTTGCGCAGCGGATGCCGTTATCCAACCTTATAGAATGGCTACCCAAAGCGGTGTCACTCCCCTAGCCTATCACTTTGAAGTACCCATGATGGTCACTCGCGTAGGTGCATTGCCAGACATGGTGCCTCCGTCTATAGGAATCATCACTGAGCCCGATGTCACTTCAATAGCCAAAGGTCTTGAAGATATGTTTGATTTTGATACCGAAATATTTGCAAAATCTATAGTAGAAGAAAAGAAGAAATATTCTTGGTCGATCCTCACAAATATCATAAGCGGTAATGTAGATCATTCATAAAATCTACGATTCTTGTTTTTAACTAACCCCATCATCTTTCATTATTATGGATTATATAAGTGTCTTTGAAGTTTTAAAAATAGGCGTAGGACCATCCTCATCCCATACATTAGGTCCTTGGAAAGCAGCCAATAAATTCATTAAAACAGTGATAGAGGCAGGCGAATTAAGAGATACTAGCCACATTGTGGTATCTTTATACGGATCACTTTCACTTACAGGCAAGGGACATGCTACAGATGCGGCAATACAATTGGGCCTGCTTGGTTATGATCCCGAAATGATAGACACTACGCAAATTGAACCCATTTTGGCCGAAATAAGTCGAGACAAAAGACTTAAACTACAAAATGGAACTTCAATAGAATTTGATCCATCGCACCATATCATATTTGAAGAAAGTTTTTTGCCTTTTCATGCTAATGGGATGCAATTCAGCCTTTTCGATGGCAATAAATCAGTACGGTCTGATGTATATTACTCCTTGGGCGGTGGATTTATTACAAAGGAAGGTGAAATAGACCATCAAGATACGGAAGTAAGATATAGATATCCTTACCATCTGGACACGGCGCAAGATTTGCTTACCCATACCCAAGGTACAAAACTTAATATTTCGGATATCGTTCTTGCCAATGAGCGAATCGATAGAACCGACGAGCAGATCAATGATCGATTACTACGTATATGGACGGTAATGTTAGAAAGTATTTATATAGGGTGTCACACCGACGGTACTTTACCTGGAGGATTAGGTGTCAAACGCAGAGCTATGGCTGTCACATCAAAACTAATGGAATACGATGAATATCACGGTGCAGCTGGGTGGGCACAAGCACTAAAAACAGTCAATCCAAGTTTTTCAGATGTTATGAAGTGGGTGGGATCATTTGGCATTGCAGTAAATGAAGTAAATGCATCACTAGGGCGAGTGGTTACCGCTCCTACAAATGGCAGTGCAGGTGTTATTCCGGCCGTCTTGCTATATTATCTGTCATTTGTAAATCCTGATGCTGAAGATGAACACATTGTAAGATTCCTTTGTACAGCAGGTGTTGTAGGTGCTATATTCAAAAAGCAATCTACGATCTCAGCAGCAATGGGTGGATGTCAGGCTGAAATAGGAGTGTCATCAGCAATGGCAGCAGCAGGATTGACCGAGCTGCTAGGTGGAACACCGCAACAATGTACTATTGCAGCCGAAGTAGCTATGGAGCACCATTTAGGTATGACTTGCGATCCTATCGGTGGTTTGGTGCAAGTGCCATGTATAGAACGTAACTCAATGGGTGCTATCAAAGCAATCAACGCTGCGGCTATTGGTATAGATCGAAATCCCGACGATGTAAAAGTCTCTCTGGACCATGTTATTTCTACCATGTGGTCAACTGCCAAAGATATGGATCGTAAATACAAAGAAACTTCAGAAGGTGGACTTGCTGTTGCCGTTAATCAAACCGATTGCTAGCCAGGTGATTATTTGCAAAAAAAAAGCCCGACGTAGTGAATTGTCGAGCTTTTATGTTTTAGGAATGAGATATTACAAATAATACAAATACGATGCCAAGAATCTAAATAAACTATTATTTATCTATTTTTACGCAGATTATGCAATGAAATAATGGATATCAAAGAAGCACCAGAAAAAATATTATTCAAGCGACTTCAGGAATTAGCACAACTGACGTTTGAAAAAAAATCGGATAAAGTAAAATCATTTTATGAGTTATTTAGCTTAATCGTTGAGCAAGCGACTGCCGGGGACTACATAAATTTCACAACGTTGTTTTCTCGATTATCTTATCTAGGCACCAAACGTGCCCTACCAAGAACCTTACTCAGTTACTGTCATCAATTTCGCAAAGCGATTGAGCAAAAGCAAGTGGATGAGTCGATGCATGATGCGTTTATTGAGCTCGCACATCACGTGTGTGGGAAATTATGCCAGTTATTGTGGTCAGAAGGTTCTACAATACAATATAAGTTGTCAGCGACCACGGCATCTTATTTTGAGCCTATCTCC
>JANMMV010000399.1:0-8950 GCA_031373565.1 Saprospiraceae bacterium | reverse complement strand
CATTAAAGCCGGATATCAAATTTCTAAAAACTTTACTTTCCAGGCAGGAGTAGAAAACCTAATGGATATCCAGTATCGCGTATTTGCTTCAGGAATTCACGCAGCAGGCCGAAATATTTATGGGACATTAAGAGCAAGTTTTTAGTTTATTTTCGTAACCAATCAGTTTTGTTAGCGGCGAAAGGAGATAACAAAGTCGCCATAAAAATTAGGGTATAAAAAAGGTGGTGCATAATCAAAAATTATGCACCATCCTTCTTTTAGTTAATTGAGTGACTGTCTTTGGACTTTTAAGTATTTTGGTGGTTCACCTTATAGTGTTCTTCATTGGTGATAAATACTCAAATTTCTCCGTTAGGCATAGGCTCCTGCCTATGTCACAGTGTCAGCATGGCTTTGCCATAAACACGGGCACATGCGATATAAATGTGACAGAATAAGATTTAAAAAAGTCTTACCATTTCCAATAAGCCTTTCAATCATTCTCGCATACAATCATTCCCAGCTAGGCATAGGCTCCTGCCTATGTCACAGTGTCAGCATGGCTTTGCCATAAACACAGGCACATGCGATATGATTTTGGCAGAATAAGATTTAAAAAAGTCTTACCATTTCCAATAAGCCTTTCAATCATTCTCGCATACAATCATTCCCAGCTAGGCATAGGCTCCTGCCTATGTCACAGTGTCAGCATGGCTTTGCCATAAACACGGGCACATGCGTTATTATTTTGGCAGAATAAGATTAAAATAGTCTTACCTTTTCCAATAAGCCTTTCAGTCATTCTCGCATTCAGGCATTTTTATTTCAATTGTTCTCGCGTTCACTTACCTATCATCAAGCATTTGCTAAATAGCGCTGCGGCGTCACAAGTCCTTCGGGCTAAATTCACAGATCAAAATCAACTATTTTGTCATATTCCCATTAGAATAGAGTCTAATCCGTCATTTGCTTAAATTGCTAAACACAAAATTCTGGATAGACTCGCTCTTTTCAGGTACATGTCGAGTCTTTTCAGGTACCTGTCGGGTCTTTTCAGGTACCTGTCGGGTCTTTTCAGGTGCTTCGTGAGACTCCTCAAGTACTTCGTGAGACTCCTCAAGTACTTCGTGAGACTCCTCAAGTACTTCGTGAGACTCCTCAGGTACTTCGTGAGACTCCTCAAGTACTTCGTGAGACTCCTCAGGTACTTCGTGAGACTCCTCAAGTACTTCGTGAGACTTCTCAGGTACTTCGTGAGACTTCCTATCATGATTTGCCACAGGTTTTAACCTGTGGCAAAAGATCAACAACCTGTTCTGGGCTTTAGCCCAATAGACCGTCCAGTTAACGGCAGATTTGTTTTGCGCCTTAACCTATAATCTGCCTAATCTCCTTTTTAGAACGTTGAGACTTTGCCATGTGTAAAACAATAGTAACCAATATCTTACATAATCCGAAAAGTCATATAAAATATTTGGAAATATTTGATACAAAATTTTGTAATTGAAAATTAGTATAGTAGATTTGTGTTTTGTTTCACTAATTTTAATAGTTAGAGTATATAATTTTGTTTAATTCAATTATGTTAAGTAATTGATTTTCATCACTTATAAACCAAGTTTTAATAATTTATTCATCATAAATGTATGCCATGAAAATTTTAGTTTCTTTTCTCACCATTACTTTATTTTATTGTAATTTTTCACATGCCCAGGCAAATCAGCTCTTAGAAGGGGTGCAATGGAAAACGCATCAAAATGCTATTAATGCTTTAAATCAAGCCGTACAAAACGAAATAAAGGCGAATGGTAACACAAATAGCCATTTAACTTCATTCAGTTCAGGCCCTAACTTTAGAATTCATTTTTACAATGCGATTGTGGACAGACTGAAAAAGTCTGCGCCAGAAATGAAAGTTGCGATCTTAGAATCTTATAAAAGTGTATTGAGATTGATGGCCATTCCAGATGATTATAATACTGATTTTGCATATAATGAATTGGGACAGGTTGTTGAATTATTAAAGCAATAGCTTGATAGTCAATAGGTCCAATCAAAGTAATAGATATTTGTTTACAGATAAATTATAAAAAATGAAAAACTTTAATTTTACAAAAATATTATTTTCGGCTGCTATGGTAGTGCTTACTTTTGGGTTCGCTAGTGCTCAAAATGTAAATGTTAATCCAGGTGCTGGCTCATACGCTACCCTTAAAGACGCTTTTGATGCCATCAATGCAGGTACGCACACTGGGGCGGTCACTGTTAATATCATTGGTAACACCACTGAAACGGCATCTGCTGTACTGAACGCAAGTGGTACTGGCGCTGCAAGTTATGCTTCTGTTGTTATTACACCTACTGGCACAAGGACAGTTACAGGTGCATTTGTAGGTCATCTTGTTGACTTGAATGGTGCTGATAATGTGACGATTAATGGCGGCAATAATTTGACTATCTCCAATACGGCGTTGGGTGCGTCTAGTGCTATTAGATTCACAAACGATGCATCAAACAATACCATTTCTCAGACCAATCTTCAAGGATCAGGTGATGTGTCTTTTGGTGTAGTAACCTTTGGTACGGGAACCGTTACTGGAAATGATAATAATAACATCAATAATTCAAATATTGGACCTGCAGGAGCAAATCTTCCGATTCAGGGTATCCAGTCCCTCGGAACGAGTGCTGCCATTGACAACAGTGGGAATACTATAAATAACAATAACATTTCAGATTTTTTCCATGCGTCTTCGGCTTCAAACGGCATGAATATCAACACGGGTAACTCATCATGGACAATAACAAATAACAAGTTATTCCAAACAGCAACAAGAACCTACACTACTGCTAGTACGCACAACGGTATTTTTATTTCTGATGGTAACAGTTATCAGATCAATAACAATATTATTGGTTGGGCTTCTTCTACAGGTACTGGAGTTTACACCATGGCAGGTACGGTTGCGACTGTATTTATAGCAATCAATGCTTCTGTTACAGCTGGTGGTACGGCAACTAACATTCAAGGAAATACTGTCACTTCAATAGCGTTAACATCTGCGAGCACGCTAACTGTAACTTCAAATGGAGCTTTGTGTGGCATTCGGATAGGAGGTGCTGGTAACGCAAATATAGGAACCACTACAGCAAATACAATAGGTGCGACATCAGGATTGGGCGCGCTGTCATTGACAAATTCTGCTGCTACAGGTTCTATAGTAGGTATAAATTCGGTATCATCAGGTACAATAGTCATTAGCAATAATAATATTGGTGCCTTCACTGCAACAAGTGCTACAGCTACAATTGGTTCTGGCGTTGCAGGTATTTCTGTTACCGGTGCTGCTACTTCCATTACTATATCGAATAACACGATTGGTAATTCAACTGCAAATAATATGGTTGCTGGTTTAAACACGACTACAGGTTCGAGTCAAGTTGGAGGTATAGTCCATAGTGTTAGTTCAAGTACATATGTTTACACTAACAATATTATTAGAAATTTGATAGCAAACGGTACAGGAACTGCAGGGTTTGCTAGAGGAATTTATTCTAGTACTATTACTACAACAGGTACTGGAAATATCTCCAACAACAATGTAACGAATATTTCAACTAATTCTGCATTGGCTGGAATTGGTAGTGGTATTTGTTCAGCTTTAGGTATTATGATTGGTACTGGTGTAAATTCTATAGTTGAAAACAACATTGTTTCTAATATTTCAAATTTTAACACAGTTGCAACAACAAGTGTAGTGGTAGCTGGTATTGTAAATGCACAAACCACTAATACTACCATTACACGAAATAATATATGCAACTTATCTAACACTACAGTGGGTACCACGGTTACAACACCACCTATCGTAGCCGGTATTGCCATTCGGTCCGGTACAACAGCGCTTAATATTAATAATAATATGATTTCGATTGGAAGTGGTCAAACAAGTAACACTTCATTTGTAGGTATTTGGGGAAATCATGGGTCTACCCCTGATCCCGTCTGTAATATCTACCACAATTCAATATATATTGGAGGAGCTGCTGCATCTGGAGCATTACCAACATTTGGTTATATGCGTGGTGATTTTACCACTACCGCACGGATTGCTGGAGTTGATCTCAAAAATAATGTTTTTCAAAATGACCGAACAGGTGGAACAGGAAGTCACTTTGCAATAGCAAATAATTTTGGTGCTACCACCGTTAGTACCACTGGATGGGCAGCAAATGCTTCGAATTTTAATATATTGAATGCCAATGCAGCGACTGTAGGTCACTGGACAACAGCACAAACATTTGCGGGATGGCAAACAGCATCTGCTAGTGATGCCACTTCTCAAACTGGAGTTAATGTGAATTATGTTAGTCCAAGCGGTTGTGATTTACATGTTCAGCTCCCAACGGCTATCGAAGGAGCGGGTACCCCATTAGCTTCGGTAACCGTTGATTATGATGGACAAGCAAGATCATCAAACTCTCCGGTGGATGTAGGAGCAGATGCGGGTAATTTCTTAACATTTCCTATCATCAATTTTTCGCCAATAGCAAATCAGTGTTTTGGTTCTTCAACTGTTACGCTTTCTACAACTATAACAGATGCTGATGGGGTGCCAACTGCAGGTGTAGGACTACCTGTTTTGTATTGGAGAATTAATGCGGGGGCTTACACGGCAGTAACAGCCACCTTTGCAGGTGGAAGCACGTATAACTTTACATTTGGAGCTGGAGCGCCAAATTTGAGTACTGTTTCGTACTATATTGTAGCGCAAGATAATCTTGGCAATGTAGGATCAAGTCCTAGCGCTGGTGCATCTGGATTTACAATTAATCCACCGGCAGCGAGTACGCCACCAAGTGCACCCAATACTTTTTCAGTTGGGTCGCTTTCAGGAACCTATACTGTAGGGGCAGGTGGCAATTTCACAACGCTTACAGCTGCTGCTAATGCGTGCAATATTAGTTGCCTTACAGGCCCTGTGGTTTTTAATTTGATTAGTGCTACGTATTCAAGTGAGACATTCCCAATCAATTTCAACTCAAATCCGGCTGCTTCAGCTGTAAATACGCTTACAATAAAGCCAACTGTTGTTACCACCATAAGTGGTCCCACAACAAGCACTATGATTCAAATCAATGGAGGTGATTATATCACTATTGATGGCTCAATTGGTAATACGGTTAACTCACTTTGTCCACTTGTGAGAGCTACAAGAGACCTTACGATTACCAATACCAATACCACGGCCTTTACTGCAGTAGTTTGGTTAAATACAGCCACAACACCTTCCATAAATGGGGTGACGAATTGTACTGTCAAAAACTGCAACATCATCGGTGGTTCTAATGTAAACACAGCGGCGGGAATTGGTATTGGCCAATTACCTTTGATCAGTGGTGGTATCGATAATGATTTTAATAGAATTGAAAATAATGATATTAGATTATGTCGCTTTGGTATTTATGTAGTTGGTCAAAGTGCGTTGAATAAGAACGAAGGAAATACCATTAATTTAAATGTATTGACGGCAGCAGCTCCTAACAACATAGGTGAAGGCGGCATATTCTCTGCGTTTGAAAATAACCTAACAGTTAGTGGTAATGAAGTGGATAATATTATTCGAACAGGTTCACCAGATTCATATGGTATCAATTTAGGTTTTGGGGTGTCTAGTGGCTTTACTGCTACAACCCTAGGTATTGCAGATGCCTTAGGTAATGCGACTATTACCAATAATAAGATAGGTGCAGTGACTAATTCAGGCACTTTCTCGGCAGTAGGATTAGCGATGTCTAACACGATAGCAGGATCAACCCAATTAATTGCCAATAATACGATATCTGGTGTAGCATCCAATGGAACTGCTGGTGATCATGCAGCTGGACTGTGGTTAAATGGCGGTACTGGTACAGTGAATGCATATAACAATACCGTTTTGATGCAGGGTGTACAAGCAGGAGCAACTGCGGGTTCCGCCGCTTCTACTGCTTTTGGTATGATCGCTGTTTCGACCAATACTAATGCCAGAAATAATATATTTGTAAATACACAAGGTGGAGGTGCCGCTGGCACGACAACAAGGTATGCGTCGGTAGCTTTAGGTTTTGCAGCGCCATACACTGGATATATTTCTAATAATAATAGCTTGTTTTCTGCTGGTGCGGGCCCCGGCACCTACACGGTAGGTGTTACAGGCGGTGTAGCTGCTGGTATTAATCGTATTACACTAGCTGACTGGCAAACTGAAACAGCTCAAGATTTAAATTCTTTAAATATTAGCCCTGTTTTTGTATCTGCAACCGATCTTCATTTGGTGGGTGCAAATGCAACTAACACGCCACTTATCTGTGCAGGTACGCCTTCGTTAGCGCCAACCGATATTGATTGCCAAAATAGGAAATTAAATCCTACCATTGGTGCTGATGAAATTCAAACAGTCATTGCAGCGATCGCCATATCGGAGACTTCTGGAACGCCAAATGACGGTATTCTATGTTCTGGCGCGACAGCTACGTTGACTGCGAGCGGTGGAGCAACTTATTTATGGAGTACCACAGCGACAACTGCAGCTATTTCTGTGAATACAGGTGGTGTTTATACCGTAACGGTGACAGACGCTGCAGGATGTGCTGCGACCGCTACAGTCACTATAGTAGTGAATCCTACTCCTATCGTTGCCATAGGTGTTGCAGAGACTTCGGGAACAACGAATAATGATGGATTAATGTGTACTGGCGCTACCGCAGTTCTTACAGCTTCAGGTGGAGGTACTTATACTTGGAGTACAGGTGCAACAACGGCAGCGATCTCTGTTTCGACATAGGGTGTTTACACCGTTACAGTAACAAGTATCAGTGGCTGTACTGCTACGTCATCATCTAACATAGTTGTAAACCCATTGCCGACTGTAATCATAACTGGCACTTCAACAGCGTGTATAGGAAGTACAGTTACTTTGACAGCTTCTGGTGGTACGCAATACCTTTGGGGAAATGGTGCTTCAACAGCTTCAGTAAATATTGTTATGCCGGGAGCACCTTCAGTAATTGGTGTTACTGTGACAAATGCGAATGGCTGTTCGAATACGGCACAGCAAAGTCTGACACCATTATTTAACCCTGCAATCACATTTACTTTGACACAACCCACAACTTGTGTTAGTACTGACGGTGCAGTTGTGTCAAATGTCACGGGTGCAACGGTTTTATCATATCTTTGGAGTAATGGAGCCACAACATCAGGACTAACATCCGTAGCAGTAGGAGCCTACACATTAACAGTAACTGCTACTAATGGCTGTACAGCAACCTCGACCGCCATTTTAAGTGGCCCAGGAAATTGCAATGTTTGTCCATCCATTGGTACTGTTACAGCATCAAGTCCCCTTTGTAGCAATACTTCTACGACTTTGACGGCATCTAGTCTTATCAATATGGGCAACACTTATGGAATTTCTTTTGTATCGTTTCCAGCAGCCACAGCAACACCTTACACTGGAGGTACAGTTTTAGCAACGGTACCTAACGGAAGCTTAACAAGTGGCGGATCAACAGCTACTTCTTCAGTTACCATTCCAGTAGGCAGCTACGTGGTATATGCAATTTTATCTCCAATTCCTACCGACTTGGGATGCAGACCAAGTGCAAATACTAGTTTAACAATTAACCCTGGAGCTACAGCAGCCATAACGGTTACTGACAATTCCGGTACTACTAATAATGATGGCGTAATTTGCCAAGGTGCTTCAGCAACGCTTACGGCCAGTGGTGGTGCAACATATATTTGGAGTACTGGTGCATCAACTGCGTCAATTAGTGCAACTGTTGCTGGCAATTACACAGTTACTGTTACAACTTCTGCAGGTTGTACAGGCACAGCAGCAAGATTAATAACTGTCAATCCGTTACCGACGCCGGCCATTACAGTTGTCGATAATTCTGGTATCGCAGTCAACGACGGTATCATTTGTCAGGGATCAACAGCCACTTTAACTGCTACCGGTGGTGTAACATATATTTGGTCAACAGGTGCTACAACCGCAGCTATTACAGTAAATGCAGCAAGTACTTATACAGTAACAGCCACATCCGCATTTGGGTGTTCCGCTACTAGTTCTAGAGCAATTACGGTGAATCCTTTACCTACCGCATTCAACGTTACCGGAACGGGTACGATATGTGTCGTTGCGACTGGTGTACCTGTAGGATTAAGTGGTTCTCAGACTGGTGTTACTTACCAGCTTCAGCGCAATGCTGTAAATGTAGGCACGCCAATTGCAGGAACTGGAGCAGCTCTGGCTTTCCCTAATCAAACGATTGCGGGTACCTATACAGTAATAGCAACTAACACAGCAACTGGATGCTCACAAGCAATGACAGGATCAGCGGTTCTCGTTTTAGATACGCAATTGCCTACAATAGTGTGCCCAGCTAATTTGAATGTCAATGTTGCTCCAGGGCAATGTTCGAATACTGTTACTTATACAGCACCTGTAGGAACAGACAATTGTCCAAATCCTATCACTGTGCAGATTGCAGGTTCTCCTTCTGGAACCGTTGTGAATGTAGGTTCACCGATCATAAATACCTTTAGAGTTACTGACGCTAGCGGAAATACTGCCACATGTAGCTTTACAATGACCGTTATTGATAATATAGCACCTACACTAACATGTCCTGCGAACATTACAGAATTGGTAGATGTAGCTACTTGTAGAAAGGTAGTAAACTTTACAGCACCGGTGGGTACTGACAACTGTCCAAATCCAGTGACAGTGCAGATAGCAGGAAGCCCTTCAGGGATATCACTTGCGCCAGGCACGTATACAAATACATTTAGAACTACCGACGGATCAGGTAACACTTCGACATGTTCGTTTACCGTTACTGTGGTCGGAAGTGCACCTACGATCACATGTCCGGGAACAATTGTTGTCAATAACACATCAGGTCTTTGTTGCGCATT
>JANMMV010000358.1:0-4389 GCA_031373565.1 Saprospiraceae bacterium | reverse complement strand
ATGCTGTAGCTACAATGACCCATCCGACATCAGCAGCATTATATTGATCAGTCGCATAGAAGGGTACATTTGGTACAAAGATCGCAGCTATGGCCACCAATGCTAAAATCAAAAATGGAAATACAGTGTAAATGTTGGTCTTCATTGTCATATTCTGCTATATTTAAAAATGATAAATGGATGTAAAAGTATTAATTATTTAAAAATTTGTGGACTTGCGCTGCGCACTCACGCCCTTCATTAATAGCCCAAACTACGAGGCTTTGGCCTCTTCTCATATCTCCTGCTGCAAATATTTTAGGGACAGTGGTTTGGTAGGTCTTATCATTAGCAAGTACGTTGCCTTTGTTATCAATAGCAATTTCTAATTCCTCAATCAAACCAGTATGCTCGGGATGCAGAAATCCCATGCATAGTAGCGCTAGGTCACAAGGGATCTCTCGCTCTGAGTTGGGTTTTTCGACAAATTTAGAAGCATTATTACCTTGTCCAGCTTGCCATTCAACGTCCACAATCTTTATGGCGTTGATCGTACCGTTACCATCGGCGATAAATTCTTTGGTAGATACTGCCCATTGTCTTTCCGCACCTTCCTCGTGTGAAGATGTCACCTTGAGCAACATAGGGTATGAGGGCCATGGCATGTTTTCAGCCCTTTGAGTTGGGGGCATTGGCATTATCTCAAATTGGGTTACCGATTTTGCGCCTTGTCTTATGGAAGTGCCGACACAATCACTTCCTGTGTCACCTCCTCCGATGACGACTACATGTTTGTCTGTGGCTTTTATTTCTGAACCATTGAACGTTTTATTAGAAACCCGTTGATTTTGCTGTTTCAAAAATTCCATTGCAAAATGTACTCCATTAGCTTGCCGTCCCGATATGCTTAGATCTCTAGGTATGGTAGAGCCCCCTGCCAAGACCACTGCATGATAATCTTCTAGTAATGTTTCTATGGTTAGATCACGACCCACCGATGTATTACAAATAAAGGAAATACCTTCGGCTCTCATCAAGTCTAGTCGTCGATCTATGATATTTTTCTCTAGTTTAAAATCAGGAATACCGTACCTGAGAAGCCCACCAGGTAATTCATCTCTCTCAAATACAGTCACAAGATGTCCTTGATAATTTAGTTGGGCAGCGGCAGCCAATCCTGCTGGTCCACTACCAACAATAGCTACTTTCTTTCCTGACCGAATATGTATCTTTTGGGGTCGTACTAAATCACGTTCAAAAGCGATTTCAATAATGTGTTTCTCTATTTCTTCAATTGCTACAGCAGGTTGATTAATGCCTAGCACGCAAGCGGATTCGCAAGGAGCAGGACAAATTCTACCAGTAAATTCAGGAAAATTATTCGTTTTGATCAAGATATGATAAGCATCTTCCCATTCTTCGCGATATACCGCATCATTAAACTCTGGAATAATATTCCCCAACGGACAGCCATTGTGACAAAAAGGTACACCACAATCCATACATCTACTACTTTGCTCGCTTAGTTGCTGATCGGTATACTTGTTTACAAATTCATTGTAATCTTTTATTCTATCCGAAACATTGCGTTTAGATGGTAGTTCTCTTTCGTATTGCAAAAATCCTGTTGCTTTTCCCATAATATCTTATTTTGACTCTAGGTCTACAAGTGAACTAATATTGATCGCTTTTGCCGTAGTTTTTGATAATACCCTTTTAAGGTCTTTTGGAAAAACTATCACAAAATTTGACCATTGGTTGTCAAAGTCTTCGAGAATAAATTTAGCTACTCCACTTTTTGTATATAGAAAATGCTTCTCAATCATCTGCTTCAATTCTGATGACTGGTTGATGTCTTCAAACATTTCTACATCCACCATTTCTAGATTGCAATGATCTCTAAAACTTTTGTTGGCATCATAAACATATGCTAGACCGCCGCTCATCCCTGCACCGAAATTTCTACCTACATTGCCCAAGTTAACAACTCTACCACCCGTCATATATTCGCAACCATGGTCACCGATACCTTCAACAACTACGTTTGCTCCACTATTTCTAACCGCAAAACGTTCTCCTGCCTTTCCACGAATATAGGCCTCCCCGCCAGTAGCACCATAAAAAGCGACATTTCCGATGACGTTATTTTCTTCGGGTGCAAATGTGGACGTTGCATCTGGATAGATAATAAGTTTTGCGCCGCTCAATCCTTTCCCAAAATAATCATTAGCATCTCCCATTAAGTGGAGTGCGATACCCCTTGTTGTAAATGCGCCAAAACTTTGCCCCGCCGTACCCCGAAGTTGAATGCTGATCGTATCTTCAGGTAAGCCGATGCTTCCATATTTTTTTGTGATCTCATGACTCAAAATAGTACCTATTGTTCGATCTGTATTTTTGATATCGAAAGCCATAGTGACTTTCTCTTTTGAATCCAGCGCTGACTTTGATAACGCTAATATCTTCCAATCCAAGACGTGATCTAATTCATGATCTTGTTGCTCTGTATTATATTGCTGTGGAGAATCTGCATATTTAAAAAGTACGTCTGCAAGGTTAAGTTGATCATATTTTTTATTTTGGGTTCCTTCTTTTTGGACTAAATTATCAACTTGCCCCACCATTTCATTAATACTTCTAAATCCTAAGTCTGCCATAATACTTCTTAAGTCTTCAGTCAAAAACTTAAAGAAATTGACTATGTGATCAGCGTCGCCAGCGAATCTTGCTCTCAAGGCAGGATCTTGGGTAGCAATACCTACGGGACAAGTATTAAGGTGACATTTGCGCATCATGATACATCCTTGGACTATCAGCGCCGCGGTAGCTACACCCCATTCTTCAGCACCCAATAATGTAGCAATGGCAATATCTCTCGCTGTTTTCATTTGGCCGTCGGCTTGCAACACAACTCTGTTACGAAGTTTGTTTCGCATGAGCGTTTGATGCGCCTCAGCTAATCCAAGCTCCCATGGTAGTCCTGCATGCTTGATCGAACTTATAGGAGAAGCACCAGTTCCGCCATCAAAACCCGAAATCAAAATAACGTCAGCCTTCGCCTTTGCGACACCAGCCGCTATGGTTCCCACTCCTGCTTTGCTGACTAGTTTTACATTTATTCTGGCATGTCTATTGGCATTTTTGAGATCAGAAATGAGCTGAGCTAAATCTTCGATGGAATAGATGTCATGATGTGGAGGCGGAGAGATCAAACCAACACCGGGCGTGCTATGTCTTGTTTTCCCTATCCATTCGTCTACTTTGTCACCCGGTAATTGTCCACCTTCGCCTGGTTTTGCGCCTTGTGCCATTTTGATTTGCAGTTCGTCAGCTTCGGCAAGATACAGGCTCGTGACACCAAATCTGGCACTAGCAACCTGCTTGATAGCCGATCGCATGCTGTCACCGTTTGGAAGTGGTTGATATCGGATTTCGTCTTCACCACCTTCACCCGTATTGCTCTTGCCGCCCAGTCTATTCATGACGATAGCCAGCGTAGTATGGGCTTCCCAGCTGATTGATCCAAAACTCATCGCGCCACTTGCAAATCGCTTATAGATATTTTCTGCGGGTTCTACCTCATCTATAGAGATTGATTTTCTTGTTTTATTAAACGCAAAGAGACTTCTAAGTGTAGCGGCCTTTTCACTTTGATCATTGACATGTTTTGAATATTTTTTGAATAACTCAAAATCGTTTGTTTTTGTGGATAGCTGTAATAAGTGAATCGTAGTCGGGTTGAAAAGATGAAACTCTCCTTGTTTTTTCCATTGAAATTGGCCACCAACAGGCAAGCTAGATGGCAGATTTGTCTTATCAAATGCTAATCTGTGTTTGACCAAAGCTTCGTTTGCAAGGTTATCAAGTGACATGCCTTCGATTCTACTGACAGCACCTGTGAAATATTGATTGACTACCGCCTTCTCGATGCCTAATATTTCAAAAATCTGCGCTCCTTGGTAAGATTGTAGGGTGGAAATACCCATCTTGGAAAATACTTTTAGAAGGCCGTCGTTTATTGCTTTGATGTAATTTGATCTTAAACTACTCCAATCAAGATTCGTCTTCAGTTTTCCGTTCGCTTTCATGTTACGAATCGAAGCCAATGCCAAATATGGATTGATCGCTGTTGCGCCAAAACCAATTAAACATGCGAAATGATGTACTTCCCATATATCACCGCCTTCAACGACGATGCCAACCTGCCCTCTCAGGCCACGGCGTATGAGATGATGATGAACCGCTGATGTAGCCAAAAGTGATGGAATAGCAGCGTGAGCAGAATCTACCGCCCGATCACTCAAGATGATGACTTTAAAACCATCGAGCGCCGCATCCTCAGCATAACGGTTGAGCTGGTCAAGGCCTGCTTTTAATGCGTCCTTAGAGCCGTCGGCCTTGAAATAGGTC
>JANMMV010000347.1:0-2379 GCA_031373565.1 Saprospiraceae bacterium | reverse complement strand
AATACTAGGCTTCTCAACGATCGTTGAGAAGCCTTTTTTGTTTTAGACAATAAGCATCGGCAAGAAAAGTAGTAGTCAATTTCGATTACTAAGGTGTTATCATGTACTAAGCTTTTAAAGTAATGGTTATTCAATACCTTTGTGGAAAGTAGCTTTTATGTTATCAAAGCATAATTGAGTTCTCCCATCTGCATGCCAGTGGGTGACAGAAATACTATCTACCATACTACTAATAGGTAGGTCTATATGTACTGATTTTTTTAGATTTGGTTGAAGGTGCCGTTGGATTCGAATCATTTCTGCATTCTGTTCTTTACCGCGACTGTACAAGCGAACGATGAGTTGTGTCATTCTCCAGCTTTCCCATTCTTGACTATTGACTACATAATCGGCACTTACTCTAAGCCAGCCATTTTGGCTTAAAGTGACAAAAGCGATACTGGGACTAAATTGTACTGTGTCCCTTAAGCAAAATCTCGTAGTGTCCGAGGTTTTCATTTCTAATAAGATGGAATCTTGTAGTGTTTGTGTATAGATATGTTTTGTATCAAGTAGCTTTATTGCTTCATCGGACCTTGATTTATCAAAAATGACTTCTTTAAGATAGGCTATCGTCATTTCACCAGCGAGAAACAATCCGCCTTTATGTGCTTGGTGTGTCAACCAAACATTATATATAAAACAAAGACCTAATAAAATGGAAATAAGCATATTACCTATTCTTTTGCTTGTCAAGGTCGTTATTAATGCAGCCAATGGGAAACTAAGAACGGGATAGATTTGAATTAAAGCTCGTTGTCCAACACTTCCTCCATACCACCAAATATCCCAGGCAAAGGTGACGTAGACAAAAAGTACAGTGAATCCTAAGAAAACCCAAAAGAGATCTTTTTTTGATTTGAAAAGCTCCAAAAATCCTGCTAGAGCTAAGCCCATGATGGGTGTATATGTTAACCAGCCAGCACGTCCTGATAGAAATCCATCCCACAAATGTGGTCTGAGCCAACTAAATCCTTGTTTTTCATAGCTATATACTATCCATTCGCCTGACGCATATTTCCAATAAGCGAGTTGTATAAATCCAATTGAACCAGTGACAGCGATAGCTATTAAAATTTTTGAAAAATGAGCTTTGAAAAAAATCAATCGCGATCGGAGCCAATGTGATGAAAATCTAAAACCCCAAAACAAAGGTAGTATTACGGCAATGATCTCTGTCGGTCTAGTTAATGCCATGAGTCCTATAATGACCCCAATCAAAAGTGCATCTTGCCATTTATGTCGCTGATAAAAACGCTCAGTAACCAATAGTAAACCGCAATAAAGCGCAAATAAGTAATTATGCGTCATGCTATTGGTGATAGCACTATACTCTAGATAGTTTGTCGCCAACGAGATACAGAGAATTGTTATGGCCGTAGTGGTTTCATCAAAATGGCGGCGTAATAATATCAAAAGTAGATACAGTCCAAGGCATGTCACTAAAAAACTCCATATGTGGATACCAAATTGGTAAGGTTTAGAATACCCATCTTGTGGATGACCTTCAATTTTTGCTAATACATGTCCTAGCACAAAACCAGGTGACATTAGTAAGGAATGTCCTATGCTATACTTAAAAACGTAATTGCCATTAGGTGCTTTGAAAGCTTGTTGAAAATCGGGGGTTGGTTTATATTTTCGGAGGATTTCAGGATAAAAAGAACAATTCAAAGGATCATTATGAATAAAAAAGGCAGGAAGATAAATATAGTAGCCAGATACATCCCAGCTAATGGTTGCCTCTGTTTCCGATTTTTGGTATTTCGGATAGTAGAAAAATGATAAAACGAAAATGCTAACTATTGAAATAAATAGGCTTAATCTGCTTATCATACATGAAGAGTTTGAGCAAATATACTTATTGTTCGCCGTTATTAGAGAATTGGTACAAACAAAAAAGGTATATGTTACAAAACATATACCTTTTTAAAACTACGGGAGGCTAAAGGGATTTGAACCCTCGACCCTCGACACCACAAACCGATGCTCTAACCAACTGAGCTATAACCTCCGTGTTACCTTATCAATTCACTTGTAATTAATTTGGAAGTGCAAAAGTATAAAAACTCTTAATAAAATCATGCTTTTTTTAACTAAAAAAGTTTTTTTGAAATTGTTTTTAATTTCAGACTGTATTATTTAGCCTTTTTACAGTTAATTTCTCGATTAGACTAGATTTCTGCCTGTTTTCGAAAAAATATAGTAATTTTGTAGCTAATTACTTACATCTCTAATTTTGATCAGTACACCTACTTTCGTCGGCTTAATCAAAGAAAACCCTGAAAAAGCGTTGAAAGCTTTGTATGATGATTACTATGATATGTTATGTAATCAGGT
>JANMMV010000327.1:0-4720 GCA_031373565.1 Saprospiraceae bacterium | reverse complement strand
CAGATTCTAACGGTAATCCACCAGTAGGAGCCGCTTTTGTAAAAGTAGATGGTAATACTAAAGTGATAGGTACAAAGCCTGCTTTTGCAGCAACGATCAGCCAAACAGCTAGACCGTTTACGATTGAAGGTCTACCATTGGGGCGTACTTGGTTAAAATACACAACCACCGACGAGTGCGGTAATAGCACTGATTGCTTTACTGAGGTTGACGTGGTTGACCGCAGTTCGCCTACGGCTATATGTGATGGAACCACTGTTGTTTCTATTGAAGATTCAGGCTTCGCAGAGGTTTTTGCTGAGTCGATCGATGACCATAGCACTGACAATTGTGGTGTTGTGAAATTCGAAATCAAACGAAATACACCTGGATGTCCAGGTTTTGCCTCCAACACATCATTTGGACCTAGCATAAAGGTTTGCTGTAAAGATTATACTGGTTACTACGGAACTTTACCTGTGACGCTAAGAGTTTATGATGCAGCAGGCAATTTTAATGATTGCGAAACCACGATCAATGTTCAATTAAGAAGAGCTCCAAGTATCAACTGTCCAAGTCCAAGAACTATCACTTGCAATGATCCTAAGCTTGCAGCTTGGGCATCAGGAACGCAAGCCTTTGATACGACCTTCTTCGGTAGACCTTCATTATCAGGTATTTGTGTGACAAGTGGCTTGTTCTCCAGTAGAATCAAATCGGATAATAGAAGTGTCAAATGTGGTACTGGTACGATCGTGAGAGAATGGAAATTGATTTCTAACCC
Organism: Saprospiraceae bacterium; assembly: GCA_031373565.1. Taxonomy (GTDB): domain Bacteria; phylum Bacteroidota; class Bacteroidia; order Chitinophagales; family Saprospiraceae; genus OLB9. The sequence continues at coordinate 3,957 of JANMMV010000327.1, read as the reverse complement.
AGCGCTTACTTGTGATCAAACGATCACTGTACTAGCTCCGTCATTTAGTAACTTAAATGTGACTTTTCCAGGTGATAGAACATTGCCAACATGCGATATTAACGCGGCATCACCTGATGCATTAAACAGCAAGCCTATTGTTGGTAATCCTGCTTGTCGAGATTTGGGTATTTCATTTACAGATCAATTTTTCTATGACACACCAGAAGCTTGTATCAAGATAGTGCGTACTTGGAAAGTAATAGACTGGTGCACATATGTACCCAATGGCCCTGTTTTAGAAGGTATTCAAAAGATACTATTGGTAGGTTCGACAGGTCCAACATTTACTGATTGTAGAAATATAACAGTTGATACAGGAAACAATACTTGTGACAAAGAATTGACGATATCTGCTACTGCAACAGATGCATGTACACTTCAAGAAGACATGAAATATACGTGGAAGCTTGATATAAATAAGGATGGTACGTTCAATGCCAACGGCATAGGAAACAGATTTGTTAGAACATTAGGAGTAGGCACGCATAGCGTAACCTTTACAGCAGAGAATCGTTGCGGTGTAGTCAAAGAATGTAAGTTTGACATCATCGTGAGATCAGGAAAAAAACCAACACCTATCTGTTTGAGAGAAGTAGTTTGGGTTCTTGATCCTGCAGGTAATACAGAAGTGTGGGCGGCAGATTTCAACTTAAAAAGTGAAGGAGCATGTGGCTCTACAGGCAATCTAAAGTTTAGTTTTGATGCGGCAGGTACGCAAAGATCTAAAGCATTTACTTGCGCTGATATACCTAATGGTCAAGTAGCTCGTATTCCATTGAAAATGTATGTTACTGATAGCTTTGGTAACAGTGAGTTTTGCGATGTCATATTGATACTCCAAGACTCGCCACTCAACAATAAATGTGCTGATGTATTAGGCTTATTGCCTAAGGTAGCAGGTCGTATCGCTACAGAAGACGAAAAAGGCCTTGGTCAAGTGGAAGTCAAATTGACTAATATGCAATCATCAGCTCAATTGACAGCAATGACGGCTACATTGGGTGCTTACCAGTTTGATGGAGTAGATGTTTTTGATCCTAAAACGATAGAAGCAGATAATAATACAGACCATCTCAATGGTGTTTCCACACTTGATTTAGTGATGATACAGAGACATATTTTAGGTATTGCGAAGTTGAATTCACCATACAAATTGCTTGCTGCTGATATCAATAATTCACATAGTATTTCTGCAAGCGATTTAGTAAATCTGCGTAAGTTGATCTTAGGTATAACTGTAGATTTTGAGAATAACACTTCGTGGCGTTTTATACCACAAAATCATGTATTTGATGATGTAAACAACCCTTACGACTTCCCTTCCAAGATCAATATTGATTCTTTGTTTGAAGATAAGAGCAATGTGAACTTTACCGCTGTAAAAGTCGGTGATGTGAATGGTAGTGTTGTAGCAAATGCGCAAGATAACAATACAGGTGCTCGTACAAAAGGTGCTTTGATCACGATGACTCCGCATTCTTATAATGCTGGCGAAGAAGTGGAAATAGCCGTAAGAGCAGGAAGCTTGATGGAGATCATCGGTGGACAGATGGCCTTTGATTTTGATGCTGAAGCATTGACATTGAGTAATGTAATTTCTGGTAAGTTATCAGTACAATCGCATCAGTTTGTTTCTAAGAATGGTAAGATACGTTTGAGTCTAGACGCACCTAATGGTGTAAAAATTCAGGCTGATGAAGTATTGTTTACTTTGGTATTTCACGCTCATTTGTCAGGTACTACCGAATTAAACATGGACTTAAGTGCTATCACATCGGAAGTTTATAACAGCAATGCTGAGGCAATGGATCTAGATTTGCAAGTACGTAACCAAGGAGAAACAAGTGGACAGAATAACTTATTTCAAAATGAGCCTAACCCATTTAGCGAATATAAAAAAATAGATTTTTATTTGCAAAAAGCAGGCACTGCTAAAATAAGTATATTGGACATCAATGGTAAAGTCATATATAAGATGAACGACTCTTTCCAAAAGGGATATAATGTAGTTCAAGTTAATGCTTCACAACTGCAGACATCAGGTGTATACTATTATCAGATACATGCAGATGGATTTAGTGCTACACGTAAGATGATTATGATAAAGTAATGTGTTTATAAATGATTCTGGGATTTCATGGCCGAGTATGTTAATATACTCGGCTTTTTTTTGATTTAATAATCTTGTCACGTCTTTAGCGTGATCAGCAAACATGTGCAGCTTTAGCGGCATAAACCAAATTATCGAATCAATCGAATTAATCAAATCAACCAAACATGTGCAGCTTTAGCGGCATTCAGCAAACTTGTCACGTCTTTAGTGTGATCAACCTATCTAACAAATTCAGCAAATAAGCAAATCAACAAATCACCAATTCACCAATCTTGTCACGTCTTTAGCGTGATCCGCAAATCACCAAATTCAGCAAATTATCAAATCAACCAAATCAACCAAATCACACCCCTATGAAAGCATGGACAGTACCTGATCCTATAGATCATCCAAGACTTACAGATAAAGAAGTGCCTGCAGGAAAACCTGTTGTCCAATTGAAAGCCTCGGCGCTCAATCATCGCGACGTTTGGATTACCAAAGGTCTATATCCCGGGATCATAGCTGGAGCAACGATGGGTGCTGATGGAGCTGGTATTTATGGAGATAGAGAAGTTATTATTTTTCCAAGTGTGGAGTGGGGAGGAAGCCAAAAGGCACAGCATGACAATTTTAGAGTACTAGGCGTTCCTGATGATGGGACATTTGCTGATTTTATAGCGATCGACGAAGCATATATATTTGATAAACCTGCCCATCTTTCCATGGTGGAAGCGGCCGCCTTGCCTTTAGCAGGATTGACTGCATACAGGGCCTTGTTTAGCAGGGGAGGGGCATCAGCTGGCGAGAAAGTATTAATAACGGGTGTCGGTGGTGGAGTTGCTTTATTTGCCATGCAATTTGCGATCCATGTAGGATGCGAAGTGTATCTCACTTCCAGTAGTGAAGAGAAGGTACAAAAAGCCATCGCATTGGGTGCTAAAGGTGGATATCTTTACAATGACAAAGACTGGGCTCGTCATTTGGTACAGGATGTAGGTGGTGTTGACATCATCGTTGATGGTGCTTGCGGATCTGGTTTTAATGACTTAACAAAAGCGGCATCGCCTGGCGGTCGTATTGTCTTTTATGGAGCGACACGTGGCAACATTGCTGATTTTAACGCTCGAGCGGTCTTCTGGAAACAACTCAGCATCTTGGGAAGTACGATGGGGTCTCCTGACGATTTCAGGAAAATGCTTCATTTTATTTCCCAACACGAGATCGTGCCGCATATTGATAGGATCTTTCGATTTGGTGACTTACCACTGGCTCTAGCTTATATGGATGCTGGCCATCAGTTTGGCAAGATTGTTTTGGATCATGGTTAATTTGTAAATCATATTGGTTGAATAAATTTGTAAAACGTACTACGATTCAAAGCCACCTATTTGCTAAAATCAAGACATCATTATGGATGGTTCTTTTGATTTGTAGTGTAGGTCACCCGTCGTATGGCCAAACTAGTAGTAACGAGATGTCTACTGCTATTGGTCAGTTGATCAGCCAACCATTTTATAAAAGTGCACACATCGGTGTTGCGGTTCGAGATATTTCTACAAACGAATTACTAGCAGGGGTCAATGAGGAGAAATTATTAATACCCGCCTCTACACTGAAACTCATTACCAATTTTGCTGCTCGAGCATTATTGGGTGCGCAGTATACATACACGACACGCATTACACACGATGGGTATATCGATTCCTTAGGTGTTCTGCATGGTAATATCTACATAGAAGGCAGTGGAGACCCTACGCTAGGCTCGAGCCGAATACCGGGCGTGATGACCTTCGGGGAACTCCTTTCAAAAATAAAAACGG
>JANMMV010000317.1:0-5589 GCA_031373565.1 Saprospiraceae bacterium | reverse complement strand
AAATTTAATAGAAGGGTAGAGCTCTTCGTAAAAGACGCCACAGGCAAGGATATCTGTAAGTCAATACCACCTGATGTACCGACAAATCTAAAAAAATAAACCTTTAGTTATACTGGGGTCGTCAAATAATGATTATCGCAGTTATGAAAATTTTTTAAACCTTTTAAACATATTTTATTTATGAGCAAATTTGATGAAAAAGTAGAAATTTACAAAGCCGCTAATGCTGAGTTGAAACTTGGGTTGAGCGATGAACTAATCACGGGCGTTGCAAAGAGTTTAGGACCATCTATTTATTTAGGTGATGCTTCACTTGTATCAGGGTCAGATCAGTCAGAACTTGACCGAGTTAAGAATAACTTCCTTATTAAGAAATTGGGACTTACAGATGGTGCACCGTTAGATGCAGCTGTAAAATCTGTTATGGATACCATGGGTTCTTCAAATAGATCTAAGTACAGAGCTTTAGTATATTCTTTATTAGCTAAGCACTTCGGCAAACAAGACATGTTTAAATAAGAATTATAGAAGTTCGAATGCAATGTAAAAGAGCCCTATCAAGTTAGTTTGATAGGGCTCTTTTATGGGGTGACACTAGTTGAATGAAGTCATTGCCCTAACATGGTCCTAGTCTTTTCGGTGTCCAATCAAAAAGAAAAAGGGTGCTAAACCGTCAAATTTAGCACCCTATCTTTTATACGATATTTAGCAAAATCACTTCGTGAATAACAACTCTCTATACTTTGTCAAAGGCCATAATTCGTCTTCGACAAGCAATTCTAATTTGTCACAAGCATATCTTATCTCTTCAAAATAAGGCTTTACTTTTTCACAATAAGCAACGGCTCTTTTGTCTGCATGTTCGATGTTGTTAGCTTTTTTACGCTCCTCAGTCATCTTCTCAACATTTAACATAATGGAGCCGATATGCTCAGAGATTTCCTCGATAAGTTTCATTTGTTCAACTGCGTGCTTTTTGAAATCTTTCTCAAAAATGTCTTTTAGGCCTTTAACATTGACGATCAATGTATTCTGATACGCAATTGCAGTAGGAACCACGTGATTACGAGCAATATCTCCTAAAATACGGCCTTCAATCTGCAATTTTTTAATATATTCTTCTAACTCGATTTCATAACGAGCTTCTATCTCCACTTTATTCATGATACCATGCTTAGCATACAATTCAAAAGTAGATTCTGCAATCATTACTTTAAGGGCTTCTGGTGTTGTCTTGTAGTTGCTCAGTCCACGTCTTGCCGCTTCTGCGACCCACTCGTCGCTATAACCATCGCCTTCAAAACGTATTTTTGTAGATGACTTTATCAATTCTCTCAATACATTAAAGATGGCATCTTCTTTTTTCAATCCTTTTTTCTCTACCATCTCATCCACTTCAATTTTGAACTTAGTCAATTGCTCAGCGATGATCAAATTGAGCACTGTCATCGCTTTAGAGCAATTTGCAGAAGAACCGACGGCTCTAAACTCAAATTTGTTTCCTGTAAAAGCAAATGGTGATGTACGATTTCTATCGGTATTGTCAAGTAAGATTTCTGGTATTTTGCCTACCACATTGAGCTTCAATTCGGTCTTTTCTTCAGGAGATAGGTTGCCACTTGAGACATTTTCTAATTCATCCAAAACCTCCGTCAAATACTTACCAATAAATACCGATATAATCGCTGGTGGCGCTTCGTTTGCCCCTAGACGGTGATCATTATTCGCAGATGCAATAGCTGCTCGTAACAAATCAGCATTATCGTGAACAGCCTTGATAGTATTGATAAAGAAAGTCAAAAACTGAAGATTGCTTTTTGGTGTTTTACCTGGTCCGAGAAGGTTGATGCCCGTGTCAGTCGCTAATGACCAGTTGTTATGCTTGCCTGATCCGTTGATACCTGCAAAAGGCTTCTCATGTAGCAATACGGTGAAGTTATGTTTGGCTGCAACTTTACTCATCACGTCCATCAAAAGACAATTGTGATCAACCGCTAGATTTGCTTCTTCAAATAATGGCGCGAGCTCAAACTGATTAGGAGCTACTTCATTATGCCTTGTTTTGACTGGTATACCGAGTTGGATACACTCGATCTCTAACTCTCTCATGTATGCCAAAGCACGATCAGGTATAGAACCGAAGTAGTGATCGTCCAACTGTTGGCCTTTAGCCGCCTGATGACCTAGTAAAAGCCTTCCAGCAGTCATCAAATCTGGACGTGAAGCCGCAAGGGCACTATCTATCAAGAAATATTATTGTTCCCATCCAAGGGTTGCAATTACTTTGTTTACATTTTTATCGAAATATCTCGCTACTTCAGTAGCAGCATGATCAACTGCTTGTAGTGCTCTCAATAATGGCACTTTATTATCTAGCGCTTCACCCGTATAAGAAACAAAAATGGTAGGTATACAAAGCGTTGTTCCCATAATGAAAGCTGGAGAACTCGGATCCCAAGCAGTATATCCACGAGCTTCAAAAGTATTTCGAATGCCGCCATTAGGAAATGATGATGCATCGGGTTCTTGCTGAACTAACTGGCCACCTTCAAATTTATCAATCGCTTCACCGTCACCCGTAGGCTCAAAGAACGCATCATGCTTCTCAGCGGTGCCACCTGTCAATGGTTGAAACCAGTGCGTGTAATGCGTCGCTCCTTTAGTGATAGCCCATGATTTCATGCCATTAGCTACTTGGTCAGCGACTTTCTGATCGATTTTTTTTCCGTGGTTCATTGCGTCCATCAAACTATTATAAGCATCCTTTGGTAGAAAATGCTTTAGTTGTGACTTGGTAAAAACGTTTGTAGCGTATAGCTCTGATCTACGTTCAGTCAATTCATTAACTACAATTGGTTTTCGATCAAGGGAAGTTTTCAATGCTTCAAATCTAAGAATTGCCATAATTTAGCTGTTTTGTAAAGAAATGTAAAATTTTATACCGCAAAGGTAGCTCCAAAAATCGACACACACAATTAAAATTTGATAATTATTTCACAATACCCCCATATTTTTAGGGGTATTGATCGTAAATTTTATCAATTTGGCGTTGTTTGCCCTATTTTTATGCAGGAGTTGGATAGAATTTTTTATTTAGTGGGGTGTTATTGCATTTTTCAAAATGATGATGCATTAGCGTGATCATGCTTGTTGATCTATTTAAATCTTGGGCAAAAAATGATCTTCGTTGTTCTATGGTGCTTCAGATTGCGCATCCGATGGTTAACTTATTTTCTCTGATATACTCTTATATAATCAACAAACATGGTATTGGGATAGGTCGAGTTCATCTTTTTGAAAGGCCAACAAACTCCTTCATTTGCAATAACGCTGACGGGTTCGCCCGCAGGAGGGAAAGCTTCATTGAGTAGGTATCTCCCCGGTTTGATCTTGCCAGCTGTAATGGGTTTTCTGTTAATATCATAGTACTTAGCTACATACCGAACCATGATGTCATCTACAAAAAACTTAATCAAATATGCATCATACTCTATGGCGAATGTATGAAACTCTTTAGAGAAATCCACATCGAAATCCATAATGCCAGAGACACTACTGTTACAAGGTTTTCCCTTTGCAGGATTTTTATTGGCGCAGTTATTTGTTTGCCAGTTATGGATTGAAAACTCAATTTTCTCAGGCCCTTTACAAATAAATTCAAAAACATCGATCTCCGTATTCCACCCAAAAATCCAAAATGCGGGCCATTGCCGATTACCTTCTGGCAATTTGCATCTAATCTCATATCTACCGTAAGTATCGAACACGGCCTTGGAATAAACCATGCCGGATGTATGCCCCATTTCTTTACCAAACCAAGAAGTTGAATCCGCCCTAGTGACGATCTCAAGGTTGCCGCTTTTGACCATACAGTTTTCATCTTTATAAACATTGGCCACTACATGCGTGCGACAAAACCCACAAGAGTCTTTGGCCGTAGCAGGCCCATAGGGATAAAAGGTATACCATTTGGAGGTATCCACTGTTTGACCATCGAACTCATCACCAAAAACTTGTACATACGGCTTTCGATTCATCTGAACTTCATCCGTCAAAACGACTTTGGTACGTATTCTTTGCCCAAAGCCAATAAATGTTACCACGCAAATGATCAATGGAGTCAAAAAATATTTATTGATCATAATTTCTGTTTTGTTCGTTTAATAATAATGGCAAGACAAAGTCTGATTTTAGACACGTCAAGCGGTTTTATCATTTTATCCATTAGTTGCGCCATCTCTAAACTTTTGTTGGCCGCAATCCAAGCTTCATAAACACGCCCTACTTCTTCTTCCGTAATATATTTGTACAAATCTACACCTTCGTCCATTGTATATAAATACGCCAGATGGTTGTTAATAGTAGTGGGACTGACATCTTTGGTTTTGGCCATCGCTTCGATCGAATGACCTTCGCGATATTGATTCAAGGTCTCAACATAGGTATAACCTTTAATAGTGCTGTAATGCTGTTGCTGCGCAATATATCCGTGAATTACAGCCAATAGATCATCTCCGTATTGCTGCATTTTGGCTACGCCTATGCCATCAATATGCTTGAGATCAGACCTAAAAACAGGCGTTTTGAGTGCTATTTCTTCAAACACTTTATCAGCAAAAATAGCATAACTTGCGATTCCATTATTGGCGGCTACTTGTGCACGCCACTCTTGCAATCGCTGGATAAGTTCGTACGCAAAAAGTTCTTTGCGGCCCATCTTTTTATCACGTTTCTTGGCAGGCATCTCTTGCACTATCTTATTGAGATCAACAAGGTGGACCGTCTGACCATGAAACAGCACATCATCTGACAGCGGTGTGACTTTAAGCTTAAACTGGTGCGTATAATCTATCTTTAGGTATCCCTGATTGATGAGTTGGGTAATATAGATTTTCCAATTTATAAAAGAGATATCCTTGCCCATCCCAAAAGTCTTAATCTTGTCATAACCACCGTCTCTGACATCCGCTCTGTATGACCCTCTCAATATATCGATAAGTAAGCCCATCGGAACGTTTTCATTGCATCGCATGACAGCAGACGGCGCTTTTTGGGCGACGACAGTTCCATCGATAAGTTGCGGGGGATCGATACAATTATCACAATGACCGCATGTGGTCGTACGATATTCACCAAAATAGTTCAGCACTACATTTGTCCTACAATCACTTGCACTTGCAAACTCCCACATGCGGTCAAGTTTGGCATATTGCACGTCTTTGAAGGCTTCTTCAGCAGCACTTTCGTCAATAAATCGTTTGAGTTTGAGATAGTCACCCCAATTATAAAACAACATACTGACAGCTGGCCTACCATCGCGACCGCCACGACCGATCTCTTGGTAATATCCTTCTAGATTTTTGGGCATAGAGTAATGAATGACCCATCTGATATTGGGTTTATCGATACCCATTCCGAATGCGATCGTTGCACAAACGATGGTGGTTTGATCCTCTTGAAATGACTGTTGGACGCTTGCTCTCGAAGGTCCGTGCATACCCGCATGGTAAGCTTTTGCTTTGTACCCCATCAAATTTAACTTGTCAGCAATAGCTTCTGTTTCTTTTCTGCTAAGACAATATATGATGC
>JANMMV010000310.1:0-2783 GCA_031373565.1 Saprospiraceae bacterium | reverse complement strand
GTCTTGAAATAATCAAATATTATGTCGATGGATTCTTCGTCTACGTGCTCTTTTATCCAGTAATTGACATTTAATTTTGTACCCGAATCCACAATGCCGTTCATATCGTATAACAATTCGTCGACTGTCATTTCTACATTTCGTGCGATATCAACGAGAGGCATTTTACGATCTACTGATTGGATTATTGTGACTTTGTTGCGCGATTTGTTCGCTACTTGCTTCACAACAACTTCTGTAGGTCGATCGATTTCGTTTTCTTCTACATAGTTTTTAATTAACGCAATAAATGGCTTCGCAAACTTCTCTGCTTTACCCTGTGAAACGCCTGATATTTTGAGCATATCGCTCATAGATATGGGATATTGAGTAGCCATATCTTGCAGTGAAGGCTCCGAGAATAGTACCCAAGGGGTTAGTTTGAGTCGGTTAGCTTCAGTTTTTCGTAAGTCTTTTAGCATGCTAATGAGCACCTCATCCAGTGCGGATACTTGCGCACCACTGCCTTCTAAATCTATATCATCCTTGCTCAAAAAGTCTCTATTGAGTGGTATCATGATACTTACTGGCGTTTTGATAAAAGCTTTACCTTCATCAGTCAACTTTAGTATGCCGTACTGTTCTATCTCTTTACCAAGAAGATTATGAAGGATGGCCTGCCTAAATATCGAATGCCAAAATAACTGATCCTTGGCCTGTCCAGCACCGAAAAGCGGAAGTTTATCAAACTTAAAGTCTTTCATGTCTTTTGACACTTTACCTGTGATAAACTCAACCAATATTTTTACTGTATAATTTTCGTTGAGCTGCTTGACTACTTGTAGAGCCAATTTCATCTGGTCCTTGACCTCTTCTTTTTGTTTCGGGTGTTTGCAGTTGTCGCACATCTTGCCACAAGTCTCGGTCTCATATTCTTCACCAAAGTAATGTAACAAAAAGTGACGACGACAAGTACTAGTTTCTGCGTATGCGATGACTTCTTCCATGAGTTGGGCACTGAGTTCGCGCTCTGCCACAGGCTTGTCACGAAGAAATTTTTCTAGCTTCAATATATCCTTGTAGGAGTAAAAAGCGAGACAATTACCTACCAATCCATCTCTACCACCACGCCCTGTCTCTTGATAATAGTTCTCTATACTCTTCGGGATATCATAATGAATCACAAATCTAACATCGGGTTTGTCTATTCCCATGCCGAAAGCAATCGTTGCGACGATAACTTCTACATCTTCCATCAAGAAGTCATCTTGTACTTTTGACCTAGTCTTGGCATCTAGTCCCGCATGGTACGCCGCCGCGATGATTCCATTGACATTGAGTACGTTAGCTATCTCCTCGGTAGATTTTCTCGACTGTACGTAGATAATGCCAGATTTACCTTTGGAAGTTTTTATAAACTGTATTATCGATTTAGCGGTTGCGTCTTTGCTGATTTTAGGACGGATTTCATAAAATAGGTTATCTCTATTAAATGATGAAATGAAAATATTGGGGTCTTCCATCTCAAGACTCTTGACTATGTCAGTTTGTACTTTTGGTGTCGCTGTCGCGGTAAGGGCTATGATCGGAATATCTGCATTAATAGCGGTAATCATCGTACGAATTCGACGGTATTCTGGTCTGAAATCATGTCCCCATTCTGAGATACAGTGAGCTTCGTCGACAGCAACAAACGAGATGTTACTCTGTCTAAAGAAATCTATGTTTTCTTCCTTCGTGAGCGTTTCTGGCGCTATAAACAACATTTTAGTCTTACCACTTACAATCTCGGCTTTGACTTCTGTCATCTGAGATTTATTAAGTGATGAGTTAAGAAACGAAGCAATGTTGTCCTCTTGACTATAACCACGTATCGAGTCGACCTGATTTTTCATGAGCGCAATCAGTGGAGAAATGATGATAGCTGTACCTTCCATCATCATAGCGGGGAGTTGATAACAAAGAGATTTGCCACCGCCCGTAGGCATGATAACAAAGGTGTTTTTATGATCCAAAACACTTTTTACGATCTCTCTTTGATCTCCTTTAAAAGATTCAAATCCAAAATATTTCTTTAAGGAGTTTGTTATGTCTTGATCCGAATATGCCATAGCACAGCTTATTTACTAAAAATTACATAGGCCAACTTGCTAAAAATCTACCTTTAGCTAAGCACCATTCAATATATTAAATACTCTTAGTTTGATGCGATACTTATAGCGTATCTTGCATATTTGATAGATAAAATGAAGTATCAGATATTTCAATTTAACTATCAATGTCTAAAAGTAAATCTATTTAAAATAGTAACCAAACATTGTGAAGAAAAAAATACAAATTGGATCTAACTTTTATGTAAATCCCCACACTTTTTTATAGCTTTGTCTTTTTCGAACCATAGCTAGCAATACTGATAATAAATAAAGTTGATGGATTTACCACTGCAAAAAATGATTCTAGACTCCGTCTACAACACCATCATGGAAGAAGCAAATGCGCTACAGATGTTAGCAAATGCCAAAGATCAGAAAGTGTCAGAAGCCATTGTTTGTATGCATAAATGCATTGGTAGACTGGTATGGACTGGCATAGGTAAATCGGCTATTGTTGCTCAAAAAATTGTTGCTACGCTAAATTCCACTGGGACTTCTGCTATATTTATGCACGCTGCAGATGCTATTCATGGTGATCTAGGCATGATCAGTGAAGATGATATCGTAATCTGTATATCAAAGAGTGGCGAGACCAGTGAAGTCAGGACACTTATACCATTAATCAAGGGGTTTGGAAATGTCTTAATAGGT
>JANMMV010000299.1:0-5927 GCA_031373565.1 Saprospiraceae bacterium | reverse complement strand
ATAGGTTATTTAACTGACCCACGTGAGCAAAAACAAAATCGAAATATTCCTCGCACATTCAATAAAGTAGCTGAGTCATTCAAATTTGGTAAACAAAACTATCTATATACCCTTCGCGCGGGCAAAGGCACTAAGCGATTGATATCAGACAAATCTAAGCAGCGTGGTGTCGCGTTGGGTTACAATTATGAGGTAGGTCCAACCTTAGCCATTTTGAGACCTTATTATCTCGAACTAGTTTACACCGTCGAGCGTGATGACCAAATATTTTATGAATTGAGGAGTGAAAAATATTCCCGTGACAACGCTGATAAGTTTACTGATTATAACTCTGTTTTTGGAAAGGCATCCGGCGGTAGAGGTTGGGGAGAGCTTAGTATTATACCTGGCCTGCAAGGTAAACTAGGACTTTTCTTTTCTTTAGGTGCTTTTGAAGAGTATGCCAAAAGCGTAGAAATCGGGATCATGGGTGATCTCTACATTCGTAAGATTCCGCTTATGGTAGAAACCGCAGCAATCAGCAATAAGCCTTATTTCCTAAACTTTTACGCGACTGTGGAGTTTGGTAAAAGGAATAACAAATAAAAATTTATTCGCAAAATTCTAAAATTTATAAATTTTGGTAGAATTACCTCTCGCATCAATAGAGATTCCGATAGTAGAACAAAAACGTAAGAAACCCGATTGGTTGAGGGTCAAACTTCCTATCGGTGAGGACTATAAAAGAGTTCGAAATCTAGTTGACCAATATAAGTTACATACGATCTGTCAGAGCGGCAATTGTCCAAATATGGGCGAATGTTGGGGTGCGGGAACCGCTACCTTCATGATCCTAGGTAATGTATGTACCCGCAGCTGTTCTTTCTGCGCTGTCAAGACTGGCAAACCTAATGAATATGACGAAGATGAGCCACGTCGAGTAGCTGAAGCTATTTTCTTGATGCAAGTCAAACATGCAGTTATTACATCAGTCAATAGAGATGAACTCAAGGATCGTGGCGCAGAGATCTGGTATGAAACTATCAGAATGATCAAAGAGGCTTCTCCGAGCACAACCATAGAAACCTTGATCCCCGATGTCAAAGCAAACTGGGATGCACTAGCTCGAATGGTCGAAGCGGGGCAAGAAGTGGTATCTCACAATATGGAAACGGTTGAAAGTCTTTATCGCAAAGTAAGACCACAAGCCAGATACGAGCGATCTCTAGAACAAATCCAGCGTACAAAAGACATGGGACATCGTACCAAATCAGGTATCATGGTAGGCTTAGGAGAGACCACCGATGAGGTGCTCAAAATCATGGATGATCTTGCTGCCCACGGTTGCGATGTATTGACGATAGGTCAATATCTGCAACCTACAAAGATGCATATCGAAGTTGCAGAGTTTGTCCATCCCGATATTTTTGCCATGTACAAATCAGAAGGTTTAGCTCGCGGATTTAACTTTGTTGAGAGTGGTCCATTAGTCAGGAGTAGCTACCACGCAGAACGTCATTTATAGTCTTTTTTAAAAAAAATGCCTGAATAGTTTTTATATTACAGTAAGACTTCTATTTTTGCACCGCATTTGAAAGAAAAACAACGAAACAACTCAATACTCAATTCAAATGTCTCTTTAGCTCAGTTGGTTAGAGCGCCGGACTGTTAATCCGTAGGTCCTAGGTTCAAGTCCTAGAAGGGACGCAAAGCCACTCGAAAAATCGGGTGGCTTTTTTTATGCGTCATTGATTAGATCGCTCCTTCCTACTTAAAACTTATACCCTACCCCAAGCGAACCAGAAGGTAATCCACCACCACCGTAGGTTTGATCGGTAAAGATGTCTTTAGAAATATTCATCTGGACCTGAAAACGCTTATTGATATTATATCTCGCTTCAATGTTAGGAGAATAGTAGAACGCATTTATTTTTGAAAAACCTTGTAGCCGGTAATCGTATCTTTTTTGACCAAGGTTCATACCTGTGTAGAGTTCCCATTTCTCATTGCGCCATAACTGATACTTATACCCGATGCCATATGTTTGCTGATACCGGCTATTAAAATTTGCAAATAACGAAACTCTATGCTTCTCACTGATTGCACGTTCATATGCAAAGTTCAATCTTAAGCCACTATAACTGCTTTAACTAGGACTTACTTGAATGAGGTTTTTACTACTCTGCGCATACATACTTAGCGACAAAGTAATGATCGCTGACTGCAAGAAGAGTTTCTTTAAATTAATTTTCATTGGTAATATTTATAGATTTATATTACCCAAACGTCTTGATTTTTAAAAGTGTCTAATTGAAAATTCGTCTTTAGTATTTCCTTATTGAAATACCAACTTTTTATTAACAAGTCAAAATTCTCATAACAACGCACAATACCAACTATGATATTAGTCGAGCCATCCACTCAAAACATACGGTAAGTTGAGCAATTTGTAGCTATTGCGTATTCGGGTTTTGACGCTGTTAGAACCCTATTTGATGCGCGAGTGCTTAACAAAATAAAAATATCACAGGGATCTTTACTCATTTATGCAAAATATCATAGGTAATTTTGATTAAAATGCACTAAATATGATAGGCATTTTAGCATACTCGTATATTTTAGATCACCAGTTATGGTGTAACAACCATTAATATCTCTGAACAATTACGCTCTTGAAACTTCTATCTTTAAACTCAAACCTTCTTCTATCTCGGTCAATTCTCCATTGTTACTACCTATTTTGACATCATTTGCCAATACTTCATTGCAGATATAATCTTTAAATGATGTGATAGCTGCTTGTACCGAACTATGGTCTTCAATAGTTACATTGATCCGATCAGTGACATTGAAATCACTCGACTTGCGAATATTTTGAATACGATTTACGAGCTCTCTAGCGTAGCCTTCAGCGATCAATGCGTCCGAAAGGGTTACATCCAGCGCTACAGTGATATCCTTATCTATAGCTACTTGCCATCCAGGGATCTCATCAAATGATATTTCGACATCTTCTGGTGTGATCACATATGCTGTACCATCAATATGGAGCGTATGCTGCTGCGTTTTTTCAAGAGAACTGATCATGAGCTGGTCAAATTCGAGGATCATCGCCGCGCCAACCTTCATATCTTTTCCTAGGGTTTTTCCGAGGGTTTTGAAATTAGCCTTCGCCTTCTTGGTTATGAAACCTTCAGTATCGGTTATGTACTCTATTTCTTTGACATTTACTTCAGATAAGATCAGCTCTTTGACGGCATCTACCTGATGTATAAATGACGGATCCAAAATCGGTAACATAATTTTTGACAACGGTTGACGAACTCTGATTCCCTCCTTCTTACGGATAGATAATACACACGAAGAAATTCGCTGCGCATAGTCCATGCGTTGTTCTAGTTCAAGATCTATTTTGCTAAGATCAGCTATCGGAAAATCACAAAGGTGTACTGATTCTGATGATTCAAAACCGGTAGCTTGGTTGAGATTTCTATACAGCCAGTCAGCAAACATCGGTGCTACCGGTGCCATTAATTTTGTGATCGTTGAAAGACATTCGTACAGTGTTTGGTAAGCCGCTATCTTATCTTCACTATAATCACCTTTCCAGAATCTACGACGACATAGACGAACATACCAATTGCTCAAATGCTCATCTACAAAAGCCATCACTGGTCTCGTGGCATTGGTAGGTTCATAGTCGCTATATTGAGCGTCGACTTCAGCTACCAGAGAATTCAATTTAGAGATTATCCAGCGATCGATCTCCTGTCTTGAGTCCACCGGGATACTTGTTTGCTTATAATCAAACCCATCAATGTTGGCATAAAGCGCAAAGAAGTTGTAAGTATTGAAAAGTGTCCCGAAAAACTTACGTCTCACCTCATCGATACCTTCCAGATCAAACTTAAGATTGTCCCATGGTTGTGCATTAGATATCATATACCAGCGGGTTGCATCGGCTCCATACTCATCAATCGTCTTGAAAGGATCTACTATATTGCCCAGACGTTTCGACATTTTAACGCCATTCTTATCGAGAACTAGGCCATTAGAGACTACATTTTTGAAAGCTACTTTCTCAAAAACCATACTCGCTATCGCATGCAGCGTGAAGAACCATCCACGCGTTTGGTCTACACCTTCGGCAATAAAATCTGCTGGGAAGGCCTTGCCTTGGTCGATCATCTCTCGATTTTCCATCGGATAATGCCACTGCGCATAAGGCATTGACCCCGAGTCAAACCATACGTCGATGAGATCCAGTTCACGTTTCATCGGCATCCCTGATGGAGATATCAATACAACGTCATCAATATATGGTCTATGAATATCGGCTGGGCATTCTTGTTGCAACCCTAAAACTGCATTGGCTTTAGCGATTTCACTACGTAATGTTTCTAACGAATCAATAAATGTTTCTTCGGTAGCATCTTCTGTCCGCCAGATCGGTAGCGGAATACCCCAATATCGTGATCTCGATAGATTCCAATCTTGGAGATTCTCCAGCCAATTGCCAAAACGCTTCTCACCTGTATGCGCTGGTTTCCAATTGATTGTGTTATTGAGCTCGATCATCTTATCCTTCATCGCCGTAGAACGTACAAACCAACTATCAAGTGGATAATACAGAACTGGCTTGTCTGTTCGCCAGCAATGAGGATAACTGTGGACATATTTTTCGACTTTAAAAGCCTTGTTTTCTTCTTTGAGTCTGATGGCTATCTCAACATCGACCGATCTCTCTGGAGCTTGACCTTCGTTATAATATTCGTTTTTGACATATTTGCCACCGACAAAATCTAGATATGCTCTAAACTTACCTTGGAGATCTACTAGTGGAACAGCATTGCCGTTGTCATCAAGAACCAATAATGGCGGTACTTCTGGCGTAGCTTCTTTGGCCACCTTTGCATCATCCGCACCAAATGTTGGCGCAGTGTGTACGACTCCTGTTCCGTCTTCTGTAGTGACAAAATTTCCAGCAATTACTCGGAACGCATTCTCAGAATTTTGATAAGGAAGCGCTAATGGAAGTAATTGTTCGTATCTTATGTCAACAAGGTTAGCACCTAAGATATTTGCTACGACAAAGAAAGGTATCTTTTTATCTTCATGACTGTAAGTTGCAAGATCGGCTTCTGTCCCAACGGCTACAAACTTACCACTAAAATTTTTCTCTATTAATGCTTTAGCCAAAAGCACAGTGATAGGTTCGAAAGTATACTGGTTGAATGTCTTTACGACGGCATATTCAATCTTAGGACCTACGGTCAGCGCCGTATTGGATGGTAGCGTCCATGGAGTCGTCGTCCAAGCCAATATATGTAGATCAGCATATCCTTGCAGCGCTGCTGGTAATGTCGAGGGTATCGTCTTAAATTGTGCAACGACCGTCGTATCAGTAATATCTCGATAACAGCCGGGCATGTTGAGCTCATGCGAACTGAGACCTGTACCTGCAGCTGGAGAATACGGTTGGATGGTATAGCCCTTGTAAAGCAAGTTTTTCTTGTACAGTTCACTCAATACCCACCACACAGACTCGATATAATTGTTATCATACGTGATATATGGCTTATCTAGGTCTACCCAATATCCCATTTTGATAGTGATATCATCCCATAGATCCTTATATCTCATGACGGTTTCGCGGCACTTGAGATTGTATTCGTCGACCGTGATTTTGGTCCCGATATCTTCCTTAGTGATACCGAGTTCTTTCTCCACAGACAGCTCGATCGGTAGACCATGTGTGTCCCAACCACCTTTGCGGTCGACACGCTTACCCTTCATCGTCTGAAATCGGCAGAATAGATCCTTGACCGTACGTCCCATCACGTGGTGGATACCCGGCATACCATTGGCAGAAGGTGGACCTTCGTAGAAAACGAAACTATTATCTTCGGATCGTTGATCAATACTTTTTTGAAAAATATCGTTTTCTT
>JANMMV010000281.1:0-3998 GCA_031373565.1 Saprospiraceae bacterium | reverse complement strand
TGCGCGCATAATCGCGTTCGGTAAATGCGATGCGCATTTCCTCCTGGGCGGCTTCGATGGACTGATTGGGCCCTGACCATAACGCCGGGGCCTCCATAAGGCTGTCCAGAAGGCGCGTGCCTTGATATCAAATATTGATGACCTTACTATGAGTAGGGTAGCAGTTTTCCCTAATCCCACATCTGATTATATCAACTTCACAAGTGAAAAAGAAATCATAAAAGCGATAAGTATTTATGATTGTGATGGTCGAATATTGAATCAATTGAAAATTGCAGGCCAACAGACGCTTGTCGCCATGTCGGTCCAAACGCTGCCAGTGGGTCTTTATTTTGCTCAAATTATTACATCAAATGGGGCGCAAATGGTTAAGTTTGAAAGAATCTAGTTTCGATCAATAAATTACAGATTATTTTAATCTGTAATTTGATTATATTCTATATATTTGCGGAACTTAAAGTCAAAAGAAAACTTTCTGAATTAAAAGTAATTAAGATATGCTGAGTAGGAGAAATGTGAGAATCAAAGTTATGCAGGTGTTATATGCAGTAGCAAAAGATGATTCATTTGACACTAAAAATTTAAACAAAGAGTACTGGAAGAGAATCGATTCCAGCTTCGAGTTACTGATGATTTCATTGTATAATCTGGTTGAAATTGCAAAAATTGCTTCTGAAGACGGTGAAAATC
Source organism: Saprospiraceae bacterium (assembly GCA_031373565.1). GTDB lineage: Bacteria > Bacteroidota > Bacteroidia > Chitinophagales > Saprospiraceae > OLB9. The sequence goes on along the minus strand of JANMMV010000281.1, from coordinate 3,308 downwards.
GTAAAATGAAGCACCTTCCTACTGACATTGATAAAATTTTTACATCTAAACTTTGGACAAATCATATGATCCAAGGTCTTGTTGATAGTAAGATAATCACAAAAAAATTTACTGACTATGGCTTTGGTCAGCGTATGGACAAGGACCATTACAAGAGAATTTATCATGAATTTGCTAAGGAGGACCCTTACATTGCGTTTCTCTCAAAGGAAACGACTGAAGAAGAAAACCTTGAGATGTTGCTCGAATTGTTTAGATTCTGTAGACGTAATGAACTCTTTAATGAAATCATAGAAGATCAATTTTCAAACTGGGAAGACGATAAATCGCTTATCATCGGCGTCATCAAAAAGATACTTAAAGAATTACCTTCTAGCGATCCAAATTTCATTATGGATCATTATCCTGATGATGAGACGTGCAAAGAGTATGGAGAATTTTTGATCCTTAGAACTTTTTCAGACGATGCTGCGTTATTAGAAATGATTGAACCTACACTTTTGAACTGGGATTCTGAAAGAGTAGCGACTTTGGATATGATCATGATAAAAATGGCAATGTGTGAATTTATGTATTGCCCTACGATCCCGACCAAAGTAACGCTGAACGAGTACGTAGAGTTGGCCAAGACGTACAGTACATCAAAAAGCAAGGAATTTGTAAATGGTGTGTTGGATAAGTTGTGCCAAAACCTAATTGCTGAAGGAAAAATAAAGAAAGAAGGGAGAGGTTTGATCGACTAGTTATTGTCATTAAACACTATCGATATGAAGAGCACAAAATTACCCCCATTTGTGTTTGGCATCAGCTTACTAATAAGCTCATTTATGGGTTATGCCCAATTGCCAAAGCAAACTGTAATTCTGATGAATTCAAAACCAGTATTGGTTGAAATTTCGCCTGAAGGAGAAATACTCAAAGTAATCAAGGATGAGCCTACACTCCTTAAAGGTTATGATATTAAGGCGCAAGAAATAACTAGAGTTGTACCACCAGTAGATACGGTTGTTTTTCAAGATACACCTATTGCCATTGAGCAAAATATAATAGAAGTGCCATCACCTTTGGTTAAGGGACAAGACGGATCAATGGTGCATTTTGATGCAGGTTTTGCGACACTCACACCTGAAGGAATTGGCACGTTAGATACCTACATTTTGATGTTGAAGCAAAAACCGAATATGTTTGCAATTGTGAGATCACTTTCTCAGCAAAACGCTATTCCGCTTTCCAAAAATCGGCTCAACGGTATCAAGACATATATGAGATTAAGAGGAATCGATAGTCACAGAGTCATAACGGAGCCTTTAGAAGGAGCAACTGCTACCCCTGAAATCAAGATCCTTGTGACTGAAGGTAAAACCCAAACAGAATTACCCTAGCGTTAACGAGCTATTACACATTATTAATGCAGACTAGTCGTTATTGAGGGCTAAAGTGATTACTTTTGTCTTTCATATTTTATCATATTTTTGGTGTAAAGCCAGAAAATAAACATGCAGGGCAATGACCATAGAGCAGTTAGCTGACATCAAGGTGCGATTGACATCGGTAAGGAGGTATCTTTGACATCGATAGACGCAACATTGAAATAGAAGAAAAAGACCAATTATCTCTCGATCCAACATTCTGGAATGATCCAGAGAGGGCAGAGACAATCCTAAAAGAGCTGAAGGATAATAAAAAATGGGTCGCCCATTACAGGAGTCTCGAAACCCTTGCTGATGATCTCGATGGATTACTCGAATTTCAGAAAGAAGGGATGGTAACCGACGTCGAAGTCGACGATAAGTACAAGGAGATGCTAGGTCAACTTGATGAGATCGAATTTCGTACTACACTAGATCAACCCGAAGATTTACTCAATTGCACACTGGAGATCAATGCCGGTGCGGGCGGTACAGAAGCTTGCGACTGGACGCAAATGCTGCATCGTATGTTTGTCATGTGGGGAGATAAGAATGGTTTTAAGGTCTCTGAATTAGATAGGGTAGATGGCGACGTCGCTGGCATAAAATCTGTTTCCATCGAGATCGAAGGCGAGTATGCGTACGGAATGCTCAAAGGTGAAAATGGCGTTCATCGACTCGTGAGAGTAAGTCCGTTTAATAGCCAAGGCAAACGTATGACTTCATTTGCTTCTGTGTTTGTGCACCCTATGATCGATGATACAATCGAAATAGAAATCAGTCCTGCTGATATCGAATGGGATACATTTAGAGCGCAAGGTGCCGGTGGTCAAAATGTCAATAAGGTAGAAACGGCGGTCAGGATTCGGCACATTCCCACAGGTATTGCGATCCAATGTCAAGAAGCTCGATCACAGCATATGAACAGAGACAAAGCGATGAAAATGCTTAAGTCACGACTTTATGAAATCGAACTCGAAAAACAGCGAGCTGAACGTAACAAAATAGAGGCTGGTAAAATGAAAAATGAGTGGGGTTCACAGATTCGCTCATATGTCTTGGATGATCGTCGCGTCAAAGATCATCGAACTGGTCACGAAAATCGCAACACAGATGCTGTTCTGAATGGCGATTTGGATGGTTTTCTCAAAGCATTTTTGATGTGGGATGGAGAATAATCAGATTGTTGAATTTGATCATTATGCCATTTCTGTAAAAGATCTGCAGGTTAGCATGGATTTCTATAAAATCTTATTGGGACTTTCATCAATTGAAAGACCAGCTTTTGATTTTAATGGTGCATGGTTCTCAATCGGCAATGGATTAAGCCTTCACCTTATCGAAGACGTCCATATGAAGCCAATCGTTCAATCTGGAAGCAGAGCCCTTCACTTTGCTTTTTTAGTAGAAGATCTATCAAAATTTAGAGAATGTTTGAAAGCCAATGAAATTATCATTGTCAAAGATATCAAACCAAGACCTGATGGTGCGCTTCAGCTTTTTATAAAAGACCCAGATGGTTATGTTGTAGAAATAGTGCAGTTCAATCACCAATAGCATTGACAACTATTTGAAAGCTTCGCTCCAACCTTTTTGCATTAAGCTGACTTCATTTTTAATCCATTGCTCTGAACTTGTCCATAACATTAGACTATCATTGCTGTAGATAGGCTCACCAAATTTTAATTTTACGGTCGTCTTCCACTTAGCGAATTGGAAAAAATATTGTGGAATGAACTTCTCGACCGTCCACAGATCTCTAGGAGACTTAAATTCTATTGCAATAGGTATTACTGGGATATTATTTTCTGCGGCTTCGATAAAAGTACCTTTCCTGAAAGGAAGCGGTTCTCTATCGCTACTAATAGTCCCTTCTGGAAAAACTAGTATATTATATCC
>JANMMV010000259.1:0-1871 GCA_031373565.1 Saprospiraceae bacterium | reverse complement strand
CAATTTATATTGACAATCTTTCTTCTATCTTGAGTTATTATTCATATCTTATTATAGGCGTTGACAGAGATTCTTTTAGTCCTTTTGGTGGTGAAGAATCATTTTTGAGAGCGCAGGAGATTATCAATACACTAGGAATCGGAGTTATAGGTGATGAAGGTTGGAAGAATGACAGTGGGGCCAAACGGAATAGATATTGGTATATAAATAATATTTTGCATCCACGAATCCGCCCGTATAGGCAAGCATTTTATGAGTACCATCGAGTTTGTCTGGATAAAATGACGGGTGATTTAGAAAAAGCGCGCGCGATACTACTAAGTACACTAACGTCTATAGGACAAGTTGAACTAGACTATCCAAGTACTATGCTCATACAAGTCTTTGGCGACACAAAAAAGGATGAGATAATCGAGATCTTTAAGATTGCAGATCGTGGTTCAAAAAACAAGGTCAAAACGATCATGGTAGGAATGGACGCTTCTAAAAAAGAGAAATACAGCGTACTTAACTAGTTATGCGTATGAAAGCCAGATATCGCCTTGCCATTTTTGCTTCTGGTGGTGGATCTAATGCAAGTTGTATCATCAACTACTTCAAGTCACACAATCGGATAGAAATAGTACTTGTAGTCAGTAACAATAGTTCGGCAGGTGTTCTAACTATGGCAAAGTCTAATCATATTTCTACAAAAGTGATTACTCGAAGTGCGCTAAATGATCAAGATAGCACATTATCACTTTTGGCAACGCACGATGTCGATTTTATCATATTGGCTGGCTTTTTACTACTCATGCCTCCATATTTAGTTGCAAAATACACGTCCAAGATTATAAATATTCATCCATCATTATTGCCAAAATATGGTGGGAAAGGCATGTACGGACATTTTGTTCACGAAGCAGTCAAAAATGCCGGTGACAAGGAGTCAGGTTGTACCATCCATTTAGTCAATGAACATTTTGATGAAGGTGAGATTTTGAAACAGGTATCATGTGAAATTTTGCCATCAGATACGCCAACCCAAATAGGTGAATCGGTCTTAAAGCTAGAACATGCTCATTATGCTCCTACAATTGAGGAATATATTATGTCTTGGTAAGCTTTATCTATCAAGGAGTTTCTGTTATTGTTAAGAATTATATTAATAATTGTTAATAGAAAGATCTAGAAACGATAATATTTTGCTCAAAAGGAATAATATTTGGTTGAATTTCATTTTAAATGTGTTAATTTATGTTAAAACGCTTAAATGGTCGTTCAAACAGACAATTGTTCTGTATCTTTGTGCCATTAAATGACATAAATTTAACATTACAATAATGAGTCTAGTTAAAAAATCAAGCGGTGCAAAATTTAAGGTGACTTTCACTTTTGAATCAAGTTTTGCTAAAAAAGTTCAATTACTTGGAGATTTCAATGCATGGGATGCGGGTACAGCATCTATGAAATCAACGAAAGGCGTATTTTCAAAAGAAATAGAATTGCCGGCAAATTCTTCATTCCAATTTAGATATCTTATAGATGGACAAGCATGGGACAATGATAGTAACGCTGATTATTATGTAGACTCACCTTTTTCCGGTATTCAGAATAGTGTTGTTGTACTTGAAGCAATTTCTGAATCTAAGAAACCCTCTAACGCAACTGTTGTCACTGCAAAGAAAGTTGAGACCGCTCCTAAAAAATCTGTTTCTCCAGCTAAAGTGACCAAAGTAGCTAAACCTGCTGCAGTTAAAAAAGAAGTTGTGAAAAAAGTTGTTGCAAAGAAAGTTGTTGCAAAGAAAGTGGAATCTGCTCCTAAAGTAGCGGCAGCCCCAAAACAAGTAGTAAAAGCTGATAAAGTTAAAGTTGCCAAGGCTGCTCCTGCT
>JANMMV010000242.1:0-2816 GCA_031373565.1 Saprospiraceae bacterium | reverse complement strand
GCAAGCCGCAAGCCCCCGAGGGAAACCCAAAAGTACCCAGGGGCACATCCCGCGCCCCCAAGTTCCCAAGCCCCATTCCTCGCAAACTTGCCCTGCGCCCCATGGGGAGAGCCCAAAGTATCCGAGGGAACAACCTAATTTTCTCCCTACGGCTTCTTCCCCGCCGCCAAAGCCTCGTAGCGCTTCAGGGACGCAACAATATCTTTATTTCCTGGTAGCAATGCCACTGCTTTCTGTTCTGTGGCAAGAGCCGATTTCAGATCGCCACACGCAAACTGTGCCGCCGCAAGCGTATCTAGAATCAAGCTATCACCTGCTCTAGAATATTGCACTGCTAGTTCGGCAATATGCAATGCTTCACGAGCAACACTCGGATTAGGGTGAGAAACTGCGGGATTGATGCTATTCCATGCTATGTAGTTGAGAGCTTTTGCTATGCTGTTCATAAGTTCAGGATTATCATTAACAATTTCTTGTGCAACTTGAACGACTTTACTAATAGGTAAGTGATAAAGGTTATTAATTGATTCTACTTTAATTCTGTTACGGATTATGTTATCTGCCTGTACTTCAGTTACCTTGGCCCACTGAGTAACTCCATCGCCACTACTGCCAGATATTATAGTATTCAAATTAGGAGATATAGCAAGAGATTCGATTTGTGATTTATGACTACCTATCGTCAATAACTCCCTACCAGTTGTTGAGTCCCATATCCTTACTGTATTTTCTGAATCGCCATAGCCAGTAGATCCTCCACTACCTGTAATAACTCGTTGTGCATCCTTTGAAAATTTAATTGCCCTAACTGGTGATGTATGTCCTTGCAGTGATATTTCAGATTTGGTGTTGAGGTTCCATATCAGTGCTTTTTCTGTTCCCCATTCACAACCAATAGCAACCCTATCTCCTTTAGGAGAAAAGTCTAGAGAAAAGACCTCCCTATCTTTTGATCGATAAATTTCCTTTCCAGTAATAGCATCCCAAAGGTGAAAACCAGAACCGCCCGTAATTACTTTACTCCCATCAGGGGAAAAAATGGCTGTTCGCACATCGAAATCTTCGGTAAATGATAACAACTGCTTCCCTGTAGTGGCATCCCAGATACGAGACGTCTTATCACGTGAGGCTGTGATGATTCGTTTTCCATCATCGGAATATGCGATTGCATTAACAGGGCCAGTATGTCCATTCAATACAAATTTTATTTTCCCTGTCATTACATCAATTATATTAATCGATGTTTTTATTCCGCATACGGCTATGTTATGACCATCGGGAGAGAAACAAAGACCATTTATATGACCTACATTTCCATCATATATGAATAAGTTCTTACCTGTCACCATATCTTTGATGCGAATAATATTACCCTGAAAATCTTGATCCATTGATCCTGAAAATGCAAGTAATTTACTGTCATGAGACAAACTAACCTGGCTACCATAATTGTAGCTCAAATTTATTCTATTTATTTTCGCATCCCAAACGCGTGCACTACCATCTGAACTGCCAGATAATATATATCTTCCATTAGGAGAAAATGCAATTGATTGAATAGCATCAAAGTGTCCATTTATTGAACCTGTCTTCTTACTATCCTTACTATTGTAAATCTCTATAATTCCATTAGATCGTCCTGCAAATATCCTTGATCCATCAGGGGAAAATGATAGTGCTGAAAAAAATCCGTTTACAGCAGAAATTGTTGCGATTTCTTTTCCGAAATTGATTGATTTTTTGTTTATGCTGAAAATTCGAATTTTAGATGGGGCACCTATTTCTGATATAGCAATATATCTTCCTTCTTGAGATATAGCGCTAGATACAATGCTTTCATTACGTATATTAAATGATACAAGAATATTATTAGTAGTTAAATCCCAGATTTGCGCTGTAGGACTGATTTTATTTTTTGGAAGATCCTTATTGAATGTGATAACCACTTGATTTCCATCTGGTAATAAATGGGCCCTTAGAATATTGACTCCTGTGTCAATTTTAGAAGTTTCTTTAAATGTAGCTGTGGACCAAGTTCGAATTGTACCGTCTCCACTAGCTGAAAGTATATGCTTACCATCAGGCAAAAATGCAACGGAATTTATATTGCCTGTATGACCTTTTAGAATTGCGATTTCTTTTCCAGATACAATATCCCAAATCCGTACAGTCTTATCGTAGCTGCCAGTTAATAACTGTCTATTGTTATGCGAATATTGAATTGCATTAACTGAATCTGTATGTCCAATTAGAGTTTTTATAATTTTACCGGTTTGTGAATCCCATAAATTAACTGTTTTATAATTTGATGTTGCTATAGATCTGCCATTTATAGAGTATGATACTGCAGATACTGGTGGAGATTCCCCTAATAATAAGAGCAATTCAGGGCGGACACGGTCGCGTAGGTAATCCCATTCTATACCATGCTCACTCTTTGGTGCTTTTTCCATCTCTTGAAAAAATCTCTCAGCCAAACTATATTGTTGTCGTTCTAGATACTGGGCTGTCAGGTTGACATTTCCAATATATGCTAAGTGATTTGCGACTGCTGTTTTTTCATTTGCACGGCGGGCGTTGATAACTGCAAAGGTAGTCAAGCCCGCCATCACAAGTATAACTGCAAATGCAATCGAGCCAATCTGTAAACGTGCCTTGGTCACCGCAGCCTTCTGGCGACGGATTTCGGCATCTGGCAAGTTATCTTTAACCCACTTAGCGTCGAAGAGGCTGGCGTAGACGCGGCAGCGGGGTTTTAGGTGGCCGTTTTCTGAGCGCACCAAACCTGAGAGTCGGAGCGCTGTGCAGATCGCGTC
>JANMMV010000219.1:0-2998 GCA_031373565.1 Saprospiraceae bacterium | reverse complement strand
TTTTCCCAACAACATCTTAACCAGTCAGGGATGTAGGTATCTACCTGAATTCTACATTCCTTAGCCTTTTGATTATTTTGTTTATAATCTTGGTAGTCTGGTTCATACTTGACTGGCTGACCTAAAAGTGGTAGAGGCGCTTCAGCTAATAATGTCATCGGAGTCATAATATTCCCGTCCCAACTTAAAGGTGTTTTGTTAAGATTTCGATAACCTTATTTTAAACTTTATTCCAAATAAGTAGTTTTGTCTTTAGATTTACAGCAAATAAGTTAGTATCGACTAAAAGGGACAAAATTCAGGTTTGACGAAACCTTTATAACGGTATTTATAAAGGTGTTTATAAATATGCTTGATTCTAGCCTAACTCCATCGAAGAATCGTGATCGCGCTATATCCCAGTTTAGATAACTGAAATAGGGGGCGAATGTTTTGCTATGATCCGAAATAATCAAACAAAAGTAATGTGTCAAAAGCGATGGTGACAATACCTTTTGAATACCGACAACTACCGACTGCGGAAGATCTGCCAGATTCCTATGAAACACCCGTGGATAACGAACTTCAAAACGACATTCCGAATATGCTCCTAAATCTATTGCGATCTATTTGGAGCGATCGCCAAGATTGGTTTTGGGGAGTGGATATGTGCTACTACTACGAAGCGAATCTTAAGGAACCTAAGAAATCTAAGGCAATTGTACCCGATGGATTTTTAGCGATCGGTGTACCACGCCTTAAGGGTGAGGGTGGACGACTGAGCTACGTCTTGTGGCAGGAACAGGTAAAACCAATTTTGGCTTTAGAAGTTATTTCTAAAGCATATAACGGTGAATATGATCAGAAACTGACTCAATATCAGGATCTGGAAATTCTGTATTATGTGGTTTATAACTCTTTAAGTGGTCGTAGGGGACGTTATAAAAAACATGAATCTTTGGAAGTCTATAAATTAATTGATAGTAAATACGAATTATTACCATCAGTTACGCTATTTCCAGAATCTGGCAAGGTCGTATGGATGCCAGAGATTGATTTAGGCATTGGCTGTGAGCGCCGTATATGCGGCAATTGGGAACGCGACTGGCTCTATTGGTACGATCGCGATTGCGTCAGATATCCCACGGCTGAAGAACGCGCCCAACAGGCTGAGGCGATCGCATATCGACAAAGTTTAATTGCACAGCAAGAACGTTTTGGTAAACAAGAAGCTGAGGCGATCGCGTCTCAAGAGCGTATTGCTAAACAAGAAGCGGAGGCGATCGCTATTCAAGAGCGTCAACAAAAAGAGAAGTTAGCTAATTATCTGAGATCAATAGGGATCAATCCTGATCAAATTTGACGAATAAAAAGGCGATCGCTCTATATCTCAATTTTCGCAGACTGAAATAAGGGGCGATCGCCTAATCTGTTTTTTAGCTTCTATACAGCAAAGTAATTGGTAGGAGTTAATGCTCCTGTAGCCATTGTGCCAGTCATGCCTGTGACGTTGATCACTAGGTCTGTATTGGCATTGAAGGGTGCAAGTCCGTCATTAACAGAGACATATTTACCACCGTTCCATCCGAAGAAGACGGCTTGGTTTAAACCTAGTGATTGATTTCCTGAAAGATTGGGATTGGCATCGGTATAGGCGGCATTATTGCAGCTAAGGCATTTTGCAAAAATAACTTAAGCAAGTTTTGCTAAAAGATTTATAATAAAGGAAGTAGAGTTTGGCGAAGACAGAAAATGTTCAATGCTGAGATAATCGAAGGAATACAAAGTAAATATGCATCATTTTCACCCTATTTGAATGAGAGAACAAGGAGGATATGGGCAGGGATAGAGGCAAAAGCATTAGGTTATGGAGGAGTAAGTGCCGTATCCCATGCGACAGGATTAAACCGTAATACAATAGCCGAGGGGATCAAAGAGCTAGAGACAGAGAAAGATGAGATTTTAGAGAAAGGGTCGATAAAACAGATCCGCAAAACAGGAGGAGGACGTAAACACGTTGAGACAGTAGATAGCACATTGATAAAGGATTTAGATGCTTTAGTCGAACCAACGACCAGAGGCGATCCAGAATCGCCATTACGATGGACTTGCAAAAGCACGAGCAAACTAGCGGAAGAATTGCAAAAAATGGGTCATCAAGTCTGTAGTAAAACCATTTATAACTTGCTACGAAGTATGGACTATAGCCTCCAAAGTAATCGGAAGACAGAAGAAGGGAAAGACCATCCCGATCGAGACGCACAATTTAAGCATATTGCTAAGACCGTCAGTGAGTTTCAACAAAAACATCGCCCCGTCATTTTTGTGGACACGAAAAAGAAAGAGCTAATTGGCAACTTCAAAAATAATGGACGAGAGTGGGAACCAAAGGAAGAACCTGTAAAGGTCAATGTGCATGACTTCAAAGACGAAGAACTGGGCAAAGTAATTCCGTATGGTGTATATGATTTGTCCTGTAATCAAGGTTGGGTGAGTGTCGGAGTTGACCATGACACCGCCGAATTTGCGGTTGAGTCAATCCATCATTGGTGGGAAGAGATGGGAAAACCAATGTACGCACGAGCTAAACACCTTTTGATTACCGCCGACTGTGGTGGTAGTAATGGCAATCGTACTCGTCTTTGGAAGTTGAAACTACAAGAATTTGCTGATACAACTGGTTTAACCATTGATGTTTGCCATTTTCCTCCTGGTACGAGTAAGTGGAATAAGATTGAGCATCAAATGTTTTCCCATATCACCCAAAACTGGCGTGGTAGACCATTAACCAGTCGTCAGGTCGTGGTCAATCTGATTAGTCACACCACTACCAACAAAGGGCTAAAGATTCGGGCTATGCTAGATGAGAACACTTACAATACGGGTATTAAAGTGTCTAATGCAGATATCAATTCTATTGCTTTAAAGAAGAGACGCTTTCACGGTGATTGGAACTATCAAATTAAACCCAGAAAAAGCACTTAGTTGATTAAGTTATTTTTACACGCTGTCTTACTAT
>JANMMV010000171.1:0-11328 GCA_031373565.1 Saprospiraceae bacterium | reverse complement strand
CTTTCACGATGTTACAAAAGGCAGGTTTCGTGGCTTTGTTCATCATCGAGTCTTGTGATACTTCGACTATCATTGTTTGTGCATTGAGTGACAAAGAACTCATCACAACGAATAGAATTAGTAATTGGCTACGCATAGAATTAAGGTTTTTAAATTAAAAATTGGAATCAGATACAAAAGTAAGAATTATTCTAAACATCTTTTTAAAATTTCGAGGGTAATGGCATAAGTAGGCTTCACCCCATCTAGTCCTAAGCTTCCAGAAGCAAGCGTGTGACCCGTCTCAAGTGGATTATCTGACGCATAATATGCATATCTGAGCTTGACGTCGGGCGAAATACTGTGTCTCACCTTTGAAGCAGCCTGAATAGCTTTCTGATAGTGAGCACCTTCCATCTCTAGTCCCACAGCTTTCCACGATGACTTTAGAAAATACGTCAATATGTCTTTGTTTTGTAAAGAAGTACCCATTACTGTGATCATACAACCTTCGTAAACGCCTAATCCCGTATGCAGAAAATCGGAACGACTGAGATCATTAACAAATGGATAATTGTCGGCACTACCTTCAAAAACATGGGAAGTAGGGATCATGATATCTCCTTTGACACCTTCTAAGATGCCTGCTTTCCCCATAATATTTACCGACTTCACATCGAGATATAGCTTATCATTGTCAAGTGTATATGGCTTTAGCAATTCATCCATCGTTTCATATGCTTGCTCGCCAAATGCGTAATCCATCACAATGATGATCGGCATATCTTTTGCTGTCTTTTTTCCAATTTTGATCGATTCTGGTAGTCCTTTCGGATCTATTAGCGCTGTATCAATTATCTGAACGCCGATATTGGTACCGCTCAGATCGGACAATTGGGTCATGCCTTGCTGCAAGGCATAACTTACGACCGCGTCTCTCATCGGGCCATTGCTACTTTTGGAGAGTGTCTCAGCGATCTGCTCGATCGACATATCTTTGACTTTGCGATTGAGCGCATTGCGTGCGAATAAGGAGTTCATCACGCTATGGAGGTTGGCGCTGATGATGTGAATCGGTCTAGATAAGATACCTTGTTCGTGTAGCGATGTTTTGATCCTTTGTGCCCAACGTTCGCCATACACATGGTGACCTAACTGGTCTCGCAGAGCTGGAGAAAAAGTAATTTCCCTGTCTTTTTGCTCAAAATGTTCATCCATGCTCAATCTCCCTAACCAGTAGACGATGCTAAACAAATTATTGACATCTCGAGCCCCTTCAAATCGTGAAAATATCAGTGCAATCTCATCATAAGTTCTACCGAGCAGCGTGCTCAGGTAGGTAAAACCTACGGTTGAAGATATTTCTTTTCCTTGATCCAGGTCATTAACGAGTTTTTCTAGCATCAACCAAGATCTATTCTTGCGTGCTTTGGTATCGAGACTATTGTGTCGTATCTTTTCTGCCTCAATATACATAAATGTCAGGTGCGTCAAGATATCGTAGATGTCGCTGCCACCGCGAGTCATCTCTACAAACATCTGCTCTTGGTCTATTCGATAGCAATTACGCACGCGACTACGAGGGATGATCTTTTCAAAATTAGAATCTTCCATTCCTTCCCTCGATATCAATTTGACATATCTACATTGCTCGATTCCCTTGGGCAATCGTTGAAATATGTATAGCAAACCATCGAGTTCGACACGCTCGGGATGGCTAATAGAGCCATAGATTTCAGGTCCCAGAGAAAGCATAGCATCGATCATCGCTTCTCCAGATATACCTAATGGTTTGTAACTACCTCTGGTCAACAAGTGACGCATTGATATGTACAATCGTTGGATAGCGGCTCTAGAGACTTGGGCTTTGGTAGGTTCAGCGGTGAAGTGTTCAATCATGTATTAAGACATTTAATATACAGTTGCAAAAACGTTGCCAATATATTAAAAATTTGAATATCAGTGCGCTCCGAAGACCTTCGATGACGATGACTCATTTATCATTAGAAAGTACCTCCCTTATTTTATATGACAAGATGATACCTGACAATAAGGAAGTAATGATGTTGCCTATAAAAATGGCTTTGTTATCGGTTTGATATCCATATATCATCCATAATACAACACCTATAAAAAACATACTGTACATAGGTAACGATATTGAGCGAGTGTCACGAGTACGGATCGTTTTGAATGCCTGAGGGAAAAAACTAAATGTCGTGAGCACTGAGGCAATATTTGCGAGGTTGGTAGGGTCCATTTTTTGTTTTCTTGAGTCCAAAGATAATCATTTAATAAGTTATCATATATACGCATTTTCTGAAATGAAAGCACACATTATTATATGTTGTCATTTGTTTTCCCTACTATGTATTATTTTGATAAAAAAATAACGATAAGAATGTTATATTCAAAAAATTGCTTTATATTGCCTTTCATTTCATAGTTGAAAAGCTATTAAAATGATAGAAACCATTTCTTAACAACTAAAACTTTAGCACTTATGATGAATGAAGAAGTTCGCACCATCATGACCAAAAACCCATTGGTGGCGCATCCTTATCAGACTATCGGTCAAGTTACCCAGCTCATGTTGGATTCTGGTATGCAGCAATTGCCAGTAGTGTCTGATGACAACAAGCTACAAGGTATGATTACAGCTTTCGATTTGTGGAAAGGTCAACGTCAAAACTTGAGCGATGATAGACCCATATCAGAAGTTATGAACACCAAAGTTCTTGCGATAACACCCAAGGACAAAATCGGAACAGCGGCTGAACTGTTTGCAGATCAACGTTTCAAAACGATACCTGTTGTCAATCTTGAGCACGAGCTCAAAGGGGTAGTTACGGCATTTGATGTGATAAGATCTGCTTTTAACGATCAATATCCTAAGCCGATCTTATACCAAGAGGTGTTCGCTAGATAGTTATTTAAAACTATGTCTTTTTTACTACTATTCTTCGCTAAAATATCATTCAGAAACTTTTCAAAATATACATTACCACAATCCTTTGACCTGTGGTATGAAGATGTATTGGCTTAAAGCTTTTTCTGAATCTCAAACTTTTGATTCGGCTAGATATTAATTTTTTTCAACTAACGAATACCTAATACCCAAATAAAACTCACGACCTTTCGTAGGTCCCCAGTTGAAGGCAGGGTCAAAATATTCGCCGAAAGGCTGATCATATCCTAAGATCGGAAAAGACTGTCTGAAATCAAAAATGTTTTCGATACCGCCATAGATTTGGACATCTTTCCATCTGCGAGTGACCTGCACATCGAGCTGCTGGTAGGTAGGTGATACCGCCAAGGTTTTGTATTCTTCTGGATAATTTTCTGTTGAAGGTAGGCGCTTACTCCCTATCCAACGATATGTCATATCAAATTGCCAGTGATCATTGGGTGTACTATAAGATGAGTTTGCGCTGTATTTGTGAGTGGGAACAAAAGGTAAATCCTGTCTCGCTCCATCGACTTTTCTGTATACTTCTAGATAATTGTAAGCTAATTTGATATCAAACTGTGACGTAAATATCCATTTGTTTTCGATCTGATAACTGTTCGATACACTCCTGCCAAAAAAGTTATTGACGATGGCCGTGTTTACATCTGTATCAAAATCTGGAAAAATCTGATTTTGGAAATAGGTAAGATATGCATCTCCGGAAAGTGAAATATTGATTGTATTCCAATGGAAAGTCTGAATAAAATTGATACCTGTATTGATTGCTTCTTCTGGCGCAAGATCTGTAGCCAATAATAACTGTCGATTACTGGCGAGTAAGCTGCTATTTTCAGCAAACACGTGAGCTCTTCGATAACCTTTCCCTATATTGAATCTGATGTCAAAATCAGGTGATAGATTGGCTCGAACAAGAAGTCGCGGTGTTACTTTCCATCCTGAGCTACCAAATCTATCTACTCTCAAACCGGTTAAAATGGTAAACTTAGAAAGCGTTATCTTGTTTTCGGCAAATGCACCGGGGATATTATAATCCGTATTGTATGTGCCTTGATAATTTAGAAAAGGGAGTGGTTCGAGAAATGTGACTTCTTCTTCTAGCTGATTGTGTCTGTGGCTAAAACCTATTTTGAGATTGTTGTTGACTGAGCTGTAATAGTAGTCAGCATATAGCATTGATGTAAGGTTTAGCTGATTGCCTACATATTTTTTGATGCCAAAATAACTCTCTTGTACTTGAGCAAAAGCGCTATTAAGCAAGATCAAAGAGGTTCGGTCATTTAGGATATAATTGGTTTTGGTAGCTAAATCTCCATGATTTATATGTACATTTTGTCCATAAACTTTGGAAGTGCCGAGATGTTTATCTTTATCAAAATCTACCAATCCCCCTTCGCGATTTTCATTGAGATATCTTGCGGAGATAGATGTTCGCCACTTGGGCTTCTCAGGATTATCATAATGCCATCTATTGTAAAACGAAATTCTATTGGTCTTGACAATATCCCTAAACCCATCTTTGTCCCTGTCAATATTAACAGCGGGCAGTGTCAAATGTCCAACGGTAAAATTGCTCCAGCCACCTTTTTTTACCATGTAATTGGCATTGTACTGCGTCTCACCAAATGAATTAGCAAACGTATTTAGGAATAATTTAGGCGCTTTTTCTGGCTGATGAAACTCAATATTGATCTGTCCGCTGATACTCTCGAAACCTTGGAGAACAGAGTTGGCGCCCTTTGTAACGTATATTTTTTCGATCATCGTACCAGGGTAACTACCAGGACCATATGGATATGCTAATCCTTGGATCATCGGCAATCCATCTATAAGTACTTGATTGTACACACCTGACAAACCCAAGATGCGCAGTTCTTTTGCATCCGTTACAACATTTGTCACATTGGCATCGACGTTGTTATTAGTAGAAAAACATCCCGCTAGACTGCAACAGGCCGCTCTCTGGATCTCTCGTACGCCGAGCACTTCGACCTTGGCAACATCATTGACAAATCTAGTGGCTGAGCCTTTGGCCGTGATATTTACCTCGGTCAACGTTGCATCTTCAATAAGTTGGATTTTCCAATGAGATATTGAACCTACAGTTACTTTTTCTTCTTTGAAACCAACATAGGAAATTAGAAGTATTCTACTTTCGCCAGTAAAGTCATCTAGACTGAAAGCGCCTTCCTCGTTAGTAACAGTAGCGATATTTGTATTCTCCCAGGATACATTAGTTCCTGCTAAAGGTGTGCCAAGGATATCAGTTACCAAGCCTGTGATTTGCTGGGCACATAAATGGAATGGTAAAAAAAACACCCAAACAATCAGCGGTTTAAGATTTTTCACTGTCGAATATTTATGTAAAGGTAACTAACATTTCATATCTGCGAAAAAACATACCACATTTCCTGTCCTATTTGTAAGCTTCGCTCAGTGTATTTCGTGTCCATCTCGGGCTTTCCATCAAATAATTTGGGATCTTCATATTTGACAGGAATTCTTGCTTCCGCACCGATTACCAAAGGGCATGCTTCGTCCGCAGCATTGCACGTGATGATAGCTGCATACTGGTATTTGGGATTGAAGGGATGATCATAGGATTTTGAAAAACAAATGATAGCTTGTTCGTTTTGGTCAAACTTGATCCCATAGACAGGGTTAGTTGATTCTGAAAGCTGATAAACATCAAATCCTTGATTTGTTAGCGTTTTGGCAACCACTGGGAACAAAGCCGTGGCTTCTGTGCCACCAGAATAACAATTGATATTTTCAATACCAAAGTAATGAGCAGCTGTTTGTGCCCATATCTGAGCAAGGTGGCTACGTCGGGAGTTGTGCGTACATATGAAGTTGAGGCGAATGATTTCGTTAGTAGATTGCTTCTCTCTTATGTATGTTATCAAAGGCTGTAAGACATCTTTCCTCTCTAGTGAAATCTGAGTATTCTCAAATTTTGAAAATATCGTTGTAAGTATTTGATTCATCTACTTTCTTTTACTTCTATGTGTCAAATGAACAATACGGACTTACTTACCTACAAAATTTGGCTTTCGCTTCTGAAGAAAGGCAGATGTTCCTTCAGCATAATCTTGACTATGACCAGCTAAAGTTTGTAATTTATCCTCTAGTGCTAGCTGATCGGCAAGGCTGTTTTGATAGCTGGCATTTAATGCTTGTTTGGTAAGAGCTAAGCCGTACGTAGGCATTTCTGCCAAAGTAGTGGCGAGTGCTTGGACATTGTCCGCAAATTCAGCATCATTGTATACTTTATATATCATACCCATATTCATGGCATCTGATGCAGATACCTTTTCGCCCAACATCATAAGCGCTGAAGCCCTTTGCAATCCGATCAATCGCGGTAGTGTATAGGTGCCGCCGCTATCTGGTATCAATCCGATCTTGCTAAATGCTTGGATAAATGACGCCGAACTAGCAGCCACAACTATATCGCAAGCTAGTGCTAAATTAGCGCCAGCGCCAGCGGCAACGCCATTGACAGCTGCAATAATAGGCTTCGGAATATCCCTGATCGCTTGCACTATGGGATTGTAGTGCTCTGAAACGATCTTATTGAGAGAAGGTCCTTCGGGGTCAGTGGCTTCTGCGAGATCTTGACCTGCACAAAAGGCCTTACCATTGCCGGTGATGACGATACATCTTATCGTTTCGTCATCGCTAGCACCATACAGCGTTGCTTGCATATCTAAGGCCATTTCTCTCACAAAACTATTAAATTTGTCAGGACGATTGAGTGTGATAGTGGCGATGCCGTTAGATTTGGTATAGGAGACGAATTGCATGGTTTATTATTTAGGTCGTTAATGACATTTAAAATAATCGAAGGGTTCTAGACAGTCGTGGCATTTGTACAGTGATTTGCAAGCTGTAGACCCAAAAAGACTTATCATGGTTGTATTTGAAGAGCCGCATTGCGGACATGAAATTTCTGGCTGCAAACCATGTAAAAACGATGGATCTGTCGTGCGTTGCGCAGGTGGTGCTATGCCGTATTCTAACAATTTTTGACGACCAACTTCACTCATCCAATCAGTCGTCCATGCAGGCTCTAAGACCATCTTGATTTCAACTTTTGAGATACCTACTTCTTGAAGAGCGCTCTTGATATTAACTGTGATCATATCCATTGCTGGACAACCCGAGTAAGTGGGCGTGATGGTTACTTTAACTACATCATTGATAATCTCAACGTCCCTAAGCACCCCTAGATCTTCAATGGAGATGACTGGCACCTCAGGGTCTGGTACAGCTGATAAGATCTCATATATGGCTTGTCTATCTAAAATCATAAAAATTAAAGACAATTTCAAAGATTATGTTCATTCTATGATAGGATTTTGTGGTAATCGCTCGTAAGCAATTGCCCATCCCCAACCGATCAAAATACCAAGCACTGCACCACCTAAAACATCTAAAGGAAAATGCAGACCTACATAGATTTGTGCGAAGCTAACGACAAATGCCCATGTCCATAAATATGGCTTAATGCGTCTAAAAATCGTACCTATCGTCATGATGACAAAAGTCGCTAATGAAAAATGATTGGTAGCGTGAGAAGACGTAAAACTGTATCCACTCCCACACCTTACTCGCTCTACTACTTCGATTTCATTTTGATTGCAAGGCCTTAAGCGTTCGACACTTGGCTTGATGACCCTACTACTTATCATATCACCTGTCGCAAAAACCAACATCATAAATAACAAAAACATATAACCACGACGGCCGAAGTTAAGCAGCATAAATCCTATCACAAATAGGTAAAGGGGCACCCAAAATAGAGGATGCCTAATCCATACTAGCAAGAAGTCAAGTATGGGATGTGATAGTTCCACATTGATAAAATGAAAAAGCGCTTTATCTAACTCTAAAATCATGTTGCAAAGTAAGTAAATTATCTTTAGACAATAGAATGTATCAAAGATGTCTAGAACAGAATATAGGCTCTAACGACAAAATCAATTGGATTGACTGTCAAAGTGCTAGCCTGATGCAATGATTTTATGAAGATCTTTTTAGAAATCTTGGTAATAATGTAAATATACGTAAATTAGCGCATCTTTTTCGCTAAAGGTTTTATTAATATAGTTTTCGTCCCAAGTTCATAACAAATCATTATTCCCTAACATGGATCCATTAAAGGAAAAATTTCAAACTGTTTCGTCTACCCTCCGAGCCGAAATCAAAACTATTATCAAAGATCACGGAGAGAAGCAAGTTGATACTGTTACAATCGAGCAACTCATCGGAGGTATGCGTAGCGTGCGAAGCATGATTTGGGATACATCCTCATTGGATCCAGAAGATGGAATACGATTTAGAGGATACAATATTCCGCAACTGAGAGATCTTTTGCCCAAGGCGCCGAATGGTAAGGAGCCACTACCCGAAGGCCTTTTTTGGCTGATGATGGTCGGCGAATTGCCGACAGAAGATGAGGTAAGATGGTTATCTTCTGAGTGGAATCGCAGGTCTACCGTGCCGAAACATGTCATGGATACCCTGGCATCGTTACCGATTGACACACACCCAATGACGCAGTTTAGCATAGGAATCTTGGCGATGCAGTCCGAGTCAATTTTTCCGCAGCGATATGAAGATGGCATGAGCAAAAATGACTACTGGGATGTCATGTACGAAGACTCAATGAACCTAATAGCAAGATTGCCACACATAGCAGCATTTATATATCGTCGATGCTTCCACAATGGTCAGCACATCGCTTCGGATAGCACACTTGATTGGGGAGCGAATTTTGCTCATATGCTTGGCTTTGATGCTGTTGATTTTACAGAACTAATGAGACTATATCTCACGATACATACAGATCATGAAGGTGGTAATGCTTCGGCACACACGATGCACTTGGTGGGATCTACGTTGAGCGACGTCTATTATTCATTTAGTGGTTCTATGAATGCATTGGCTGGGCCGCTACACGGCTTGGCTAATCAAGAAGTGATCAAGTGGATTTTTGAAATGACCGAAAAGCTGGGCACTAATACACCTACCAAAGATCAGATCAAACAATATATTCTAGATACCTTAGCACAAGGACAAGTAGTGCCAGGTTATGGACACGCTGTTTTGCGCAAGCCAGACCCTAGATTTATTGCGCAGAAGAGATTTGCTGAAGAAAATATTTCAAATGATCCTATCGTACAGATCGTTTGGGATTTGTTTGAGATCGTTCCTGAAGTACTCGGAGCCTTAGGCAAAGTCAAAAACCCTTGGCCAAATGTAGATGCCCATTCGGGAGCTTTGCTAGTCCATTATGGTTTGAAAGAGTATAATTTTTACACTGTATTATTTGGCGTTTCGAGAGCATTAGGTGTTTGCGCTGGACTCTGCTGGGATAGAGCTTTAGGTTTACCGTTAGAGCGTCCTAAATCCATTACGACAGATTGGCTCAAAGAATATATTGCCAAATACCCAGCCTAATCTTCTCAAAATTAAATATCCTAACTTTAAAATAAAAAAATAATATGAATTTTCCTAGCGATCTTAAATATACAAAAGAGCACGAGTGGATCAAGATAGATGGCGATACGGCTACTATCGGGATCACTGATTTTGCACAAAGTGAGCTCGGAGAGCTTGTCTATGTTGAAGTTGACACGGTAGGCGAGACGATTGCCAAAGACGAAATCTTCGGAACAGTTGAAGCTGTTAAGACTACTTCAGATCTATTTATGCCAGTATCCGGCGAAATCTTAGAGTTCAATGGACAATTGGATGAATCTGATGGTGACAACCCGGGCCTCATCAACGAAGATCCTTATGGTGAAGGTTGGATCGTTAAGATTCGTGTTACCAATCCAGAAGAGCTTGATGACTTGCTTGATTGTGACGCTTATACTGCCCTCGTAGGATAAGGCAAAAATGTATAGAAAAAGCCATGTCGATGTTTTCATTGACATGGCTTTTTTTATTTGTAGTTTGAAATTGATAAAGTTAATGTGGACAAAATGCTAACCCTCTTTATCTTTTTCTTTTACCGCTCTTTTCGCATCTTTGAGTGCTTTATCTATAATGTATTCGAGTTGACCGTTTACACTACGAAACTCATCAGCCGCCCATTTCTCGAGCGCCGAATAAGTTTTTGGATTCAGCCGCAGTATAAAGGTCTTTTTTTCGCTCATTTCTATAGACTATTACTGGTGTAGCGTGCCTGCATTAACCACTGGTGAAGCTCCTTTATCTGAACATAATACAACGAGGAGATTAGAGACCATTGCCGCTTTTCTCTCCTCATCAAGGTGGACAATATTTTTTTTGCTTAGTGCATCTAGTGCCATCTCCACCATACCGACGGCACCTTCGACGATTTTGCTACGTGCGGCAACGATGGCTGTAGCTTGTTGTCTTTGGAGCATAGCACTAGCGATTTCTTGTGCATAGGCTAAGTGACTGATACGCGCTTCGATGACTTCGATGCCAGCTATTTCTAGCCGTTCAGTTATTTCTTGTTCAAGCATATCATTGATTACCGTTGAGCTTGATCTCAAAGTAAATTCTGCTGTTTCGTCTTCAAAATTATCATATGAGTAGCCCATTGCTAGTTTTCTAAGAGCTGATTCTGCTTGGATAACAACAAATGTTTCATAGCTCTCAACATCAAAAGCAGCCTTGTATGTATCTTTTACTTTCCAAACGACCACAGCACCAATCATAATAGGATTTCCTTGCTTATCATTGACTTTTAGCTGCGTAGTCTCAAGATTGTAAGCCCTAAGAGATATTTTTTTCTTAGTATAAAATGGATTGGTCCAATAAAATCCTGATTCTTTCACGGTGCCTTTGTATTCACCAAATAGTGTCAAAACGCGAGAATTGTTGGGTTCTACCGCTAAAAGTCCAAAAGTTAATATAAGTCCTATGAGAACTATTAAAACGACAAGAGCAACATACAACTTGCTGATAGGGAGACTAAGTAATAGTAAGCTTAATGGTGCTCCAAAGATCATAACCAAAGGTA
Source organism: Saprospiraceae bacterium (assembly GCA_031373565.1). Taxonomy (GTDB): domain Bacteria; phylum Bacteroidota; class Bacteroidia; order Chitinophagales; family Saprospiraceae; genus OLB9. Next base: position 379 of record JANMMV010000171.1, on the reverse strand, counting down.
ACAAGGTCATTAGGTAGCCAGAAGGTGGTTGGATTGTTTTTTCGATTTGCATAAAATTTTTAGTTTTAATGATACTAATATGATATCACAATGAATAACATTTTAACATTATTTTAAGTTCCTATTTTGGGTGTAAAATTTACTTTTTCAAACAAAAATGAATAAATCCACGTTTCTAATTACAAAATCGTAATTTTACAATTCAATAATTTTTTATTCAAACTATGAGTTCTTACCAGTCAGATGTAGAAGCAGTGGATGCAATGGCTCGATCGTATCGAGAGTTAAAATCAGAAATAGGAAAAATAATAGTAGGTCAAGACGAAGTGGTCAGGGCAGTTATCATTTCACTTTTCAGTAATGGACACAGCCTTTTAGT
>JANMMV010000168.1:0-6099 GCA_031373565.1 Saprospiraceae bacterium | reverse complement strand
TTCTTGAGCTTCCAGGTTTTTTTTGAGGCAGAGCGTAAGAAAAACCGGGAGCGATTTGGACGATCTAAGGGAGTGATCTATGAAAAAATGGTCGCGATCTGGGATACTCCCGAGAAACGGCGTTCGGTGTTTTTGGAGTGGCAGTTGAATCGTTTACAGCTACCCTCCTCGGAACTTGCTCCGTGACCGCTATGTCAGACCCCTAAATATGCTGTATAATGCCCGGAGATTTGCTCAAGACTAGGAGGAGACCATTGGTCACTCAAAAAGAAATGATTTCATGATCACCCAGATTCCAAAGCGTATAGCAATACTCTTCAAATTACGTCAATATTTTTCTCCCGGCACACTAGTAAAATTACTCGTCGCTGATTTTGACTCATTAAAAGGCGTTCATTTTTTAGGGCGTAAATTTCAATCTGATGGAAATATAACCCTGAAAACGCGAGCATCATCCTTAATCACATTAACAGGTAGAGATTTTGGTACATTAATTCAGATATTTTGTGATGATGAATATGAAAAATTACATCAAATTACTGATGGATGCCGTGGTCTTCGCGTAGCTGATTTAGGTGCCAACATTGGTATGTTTTCACTATGGCTATTTCTAAGTGGAAAACCCTCAGAAATTGTATGTGTTGAACCAATGCCGCAAAATTTTGAGTTACTTAAATTAAACACATCAAATTTAAACGTAGATCTTCGTAATTTTGGAGTTTCTAACGAGGAAAATGAGTTTTATGTAAGCTTTAATGGTCCAGGGACAACTATTTTTCCTAATTCAACTTCTCAGTCCAAAGAAAAAAGTGTACAATCTGATCTAAACCGTATTCAGATAGTTGACATTTTTGAACATTTTGGTGAACATCCATTTGATGTCATAAAGATGGATATTGAAGGCGCAGAAGGCCCTATTTTTGCCGATTCACGATTTCCAAATTTTGTTAAAAACACAAAAGCGATAGTTTTAGAATGGCATACAAAGTGTCCATATCCGCAAACGAATCATGAAGAATGGTTTAAAAAACGTTTGGAAGAATGTGGCTTTGAAGTTTCAAGAATATTTGCACGCGAGAATCAGGGAGTGCTGATTGGATTTAGGTCAATTAAATAGGATTTATTTGTACTTTTATAATATATAGTGTGATTATTAAGAAATATAATTTATCCAATGATATTTTATTTTTAGACGTAGCCTGTAGGCTGTTAAATTTATTGGAGATGAAGTAAGGTGTCGAATGAAAATAAAAATCGTTTCTTAAAGAATGCTGGTGGTATTCTTGTTCAAAACTTTGCAAGTCAAGGTTCTACGTTTATCGTTAACCTGTTTATTGCACGACAGTTGGGACCAGCAAATTTTGGTATATATTCACTCTCTATTTTAACTCTTAACTCTGCAATAATGGCATCTAGTTTGTCTGCACCGGCAATTGGTGCTCAATTTATAGGTCAATCCTACGCTGAAAATAGTGAAATCTCGATATTTGGTTGGAGACATTGTAAGAAAGTAGGGCTTATATCTTCGTTAATTGTATCAACACTTTTCATTTTATGCTCCTTCATTCCAAATTTAAAAATAGGTAATGAATTTCCTTATCAAATTGTATTGCCCATTATAACTCTTGGGATAATTTCTTCCTTATATATCTCGCATGTCAGTCAAGGTATAGCTGCTATTGAGCAAATTCGTGTGCTTACAATATTCACAACCTTTTCGAGCTTACTCTATATGGTTTCTGGTATTTTGGGTGCCTTTTTATTTGGCGTATTTGGTGGACTTATTGGTGTGATATTAAGCATGTTGATCTCTGCTGTTATAGCAATTTTTCTTGAAAATATATTTTTCAAGAGTATTAGTTTGAAAAAAGAGAAGATAGATATAAAAAAAATAACTAAAGGCCTAAATGAAAAGATACTACCTATGTCTACAGCAGGGTTTTTGTTGCTTGGTTCGAATTGGCTTCTTTCTGCATTGGTTATGTTTTATTGCAGTAAAACTGAGATGGGAATTTTTTCTAGTGCTAATCAAATGCGCATTTTAGTTATGTTATTGCCACAAATAATGAATTCTGCTGGTATGGTCATTCGTAATAGGACCCATAAATCAGTTGAGAAAACTAATTATAGGGCATTATCAATAAAATATATGTTGTTTTTTAGCTTAGCATGTACAATTATTGGTGCTTGTTTTTCTTTTTTGATTCCGATTCTGTTTGGCGAGAAATATAAAAGCTCTGTTTCCATATTTTACATCTTTTTACCTTCTATTTTATTAGAAAGTTTTATTTTATTGATTAGACAAGAGCTTCAAACACATGATAAATTTAGAGAATGGTTGATATGGGTAATGTGTCCATGGCAATTTTCTTGTGCAATCGCTGCATTGATTTTAATACCTATATATGGAGCTATTGGTGCATCAGCTTCTTACTCAGTAGGTCTAATAGGGGGGATTTTAGGATATTTAATACTTAGTCGAAAATCAAATACCGGAAAAAATTATATTAAATAAAAAGGTGGTGTCTAGTGCTTAGATTGATTCGTAAAATAGTTGCTTTATTTAAAATGAAAACTAATCCTGTCTCTTATTTTAGATCAATAGGAGTAAAAATTGGTGATGGTACGGTTTTTTATGATCCAGATCTTATAATGTTTAGTACTGAGCCATATTTAGTTAGTATTGGATCTAATTGCCATATTACTTCTGGGGTTTGCTTTATTCCTCATGATGGAGGTGTATTTATATTGAGACATAAACATCCTGATATTGATTTAGTAGCGCCAATAAAAATAGGTAATCGTGTTTTTATTGGTTTTAAATCGATTATACTGGCTGGTGTATCTATAGGTGATGACTGTATTATTGGTGCTGGGTCTTTAGTGACAAAAGATGTTCCCTCTGGATCTGTTGTTGCAGGGGTTCCAGCAAAATTCATCAAAAGTATTGAAGCATATGAGAAGACAGCGTTGGAAAAATCCGTTGATACTAAAAGATTATCACCAGAAGCGAAGAAAAAACGCTTACTGGAAATATTTAACGCGAACTCCGGATAAGGAGTTGGTTCAACCACCCCTTCTACAGTCAGTTAGGAGTCTTCAAAAAATAAACTATCTTTTAATGTAGAATCTGTTATTCTGTTAGCATGAGTTCCGTAGAATCCGCCGACTAGGTCGCAACTATCAAGAGCAAGTATGTTGTCCTCAAGGGTCATCTCACCGAGAAAAGCCGACGCCTCTGGGCTGCCACTGAAGCAGCAGCCCTTGGGACGGGAGGAATCAGCCGAGTCCATCAAGCCACCAGAATTTCTCAAGTGACAATCCGAAGTGGCTTACGCAAATTATCCGCTTCAGCAGAGCCAATGAACTCCGAAGCAATCGCAGAAAAGATAGATGCCTACGAAGGTGTCTCTCCCCGATTGAGACGACCCGGAGGAGGAAGAAAATCACTTCAAGACAAAGATCCCACCCTCATTGCCGACTTGGAAGAATTGCTGGAGGCCGACACACGCGGCGATCCCGAATCAGCTCTGCGTTGGTGTAGCAAGAGTTTGCACAAACTCAAAGTGGCTCTCCAGGAAAAAGGACACTCCATCAGCCACCAAAGTGTGAGCACTCTGCTGGTCAAGAGGGGCTACAGCCTCCAAGCCAACAAGAAGACCAAAGAAGGTAGTTGCCACCCCGATCGGAATGCTCAATTTGGCTATGTCAATGAGCGCACCAAAGCGATGCAGTCTCTGAGGCAGCCCGTCATTTCGGTGGATTGCAAGAAGAAGGAACTGGTAGGAGAGTTCAAAAACGCAGGTCGTGAGTGGCACAAGAAAGGACAACCCGATGAGGTGCTGGTGTATGACTTTGTTGACCGGGGTGAAGGCAAGGCGATTCCTTACGGTATTTATGATGTGACTAAGAATCGTGGTTTCGTGAATGTGGGGATGGATCACGATACGGCTGCCTTCGCTGTGGCCTCCATTGGACTGTGGTGGGAGCGTTTGGGCAAGGCCATGTACCCTGAGGCGAGGCAGTTGCAGATCATGGCCGATGGTGGGGGAAGCAACAGCTCTCGCTCTCGTTTGTGGAAGTTGTGTTTACAGGAGTTGGCCGACAGCACGGGTTTGACTCTTCATGTGTGTCATTTCCCTCCTGGGACAAGCAAGTGGAACAAGATCGAGCATCGTCTTTTCAGTTTCATCAGTTTGAACTGGCGTGGTCGTCCTCTGGTGAGCTTTGAGGTGATGGTGTCTTTGATTGGGAGTATGAGAACGCAGGCAGGTCTGGTGGTAGATGCTGTTTTGGACAGGGGGGTCTATCCTACCAAGATTGCTGTCAGCGACGAGGAGTTGGCCTCAGTTCGTCTCTTGGGTCACGACTTTCACCGGGAGTGGAACTACACCATTGAACCTAGAGAAAGATAATTTATTTTTTGAAGACTCCTTAGATTGCCAGGGCAGATCTGCCAGAGTTCGTTGATACCAACTGTGAATGCGTTTGGATGCGACTGCACAGACAGGGCAATTTACTGTGGCGCGTGCTGTCTTGACCACGAAAACGATTTCTGTGTCTTGCAGGGTGAGAGATTCAAGCGTCAGGTAGGCAGGATCTGGGAGAAGGGCTTGGAGAGCCATACTCCCGTTTTACCCGGAGAAATTTGGCTCCGTAGTGGCTTCACCAAAAGGCCGGAAGAACCGATTTTTCTGGATCACCATATTTGGATGAGGAGGTGTTCTGAGGAGTGCGTGATGCACGTGTTGGTTTGAGCAGCTATCGAAGCTACTTCAACTCGGAGTGTCTCCATTCGAGCCTGGGCTACCAAACACCTTGCGAGTTCGCGACGTCTCTTTCTCATTCTAAAGGGGATGCAACGGAAGACGCGTTACCGTCGCCCTAGGAGCTGGCGGAAGGTGGTGGGATGTGAGGACGGCAGTGGTACTAAAAACGGGGGCAGCTCAATGGGACTGGAAGATCTCTGAGGAATTGTGGTATAATCTTTTGCATTTTCATAAGGCTCTAAACTCTAGCTCCTTGTTCTAATGTTTCTAAAATGCGGATTAGAGATAGGAAATTTTCCAATATAATAATTACAGAAAGAGTAAATAGTTTAGTTGTTGTTTTATTATGATTATCGCATAAGTTATAATATTCATCTCTACACTAGAAATATATTGAACTTCGCGTATTTTTAGCTTTATATTGTTTTATGTCGTTAATATTATGTTTAAAAAATCTGTAACTATAGTAATCATGGCTAATATCTTATTTCTAGGTATTTTTGAATTGATTTACATTAATACTTCGGATAAATATATGTGTGTGCGTGTATTTTCTGGAATTACGATTCTTTTTATATTTTATTATCTATATACATGGTTTAAAAAGGAGAAAAATAGATTTATGCTTTATCCTGTATTTTTGATGGCATCATACATTTACCATTTTGGGCAATTTATAGTTAATTTGTTTAACTCTAAAACTAATTTATATGGAAATGATAGCACTCTCGATCTCCTCCGATTTCCTATTGATACTTTGCATTTCGTACAAGGGTACGCTTGGCTATGTATATCATCCTTACATGTTGGTGCCCTAATAGCTCTTCAGAAGTTTTCTTTAAACAAATTTATATTACCTTTAAAATCATCAACTCTTCATAAGAATTATCCTGTATTTATCGTTGGGAGTTGTCTTACTTTAGTTACTTTAATTCCTGCAAGTCTTGTTTTATACAATCAATATATCTTTCGAAGCATGAATAAATATGGAGAAGGAATTACTCAATATGCTCAAGCAGATATTCTCGCCACTATAGGAGCTGCATTTTGGCCAGGTTTATTGTTTACATGCACTGCATTTCAAAATAAACGTTGGGTAATTAATTTATTAATCGTAATTACTACGATTTGGTTTATTGTAAATTTAATAATAGGTGATAGGAGTAGTGCGATACAACCTATTATTGCATTAATATGGATATTATCAGTTGTTTTGAAGAAGACTAATTGGAAAATATTTGGTTCTTTTATGATTGTGTTCACTTTTGTTTTATGTCCTATAATCGCACTTACTAGAACTAAAACGAGTGTTAATAATTTTGATTTAAGT
>JANMMV010000166.1:0-3851 GCA_031373565.1 Saprospiraceae bacterium | reverse complement strand
AATTAATACCACCGGTTGTAAGCCCACCCGCTTTCAAAAATACAAGCATCATCTCTGTCAGTTCGTAAATATTGATTGGGAATTGGTCTGTATCCCAGCCATTTTGGTAGTCTCCACGATTGGCATCAAGGCTAGCGAGTTTACCTGCATTGGCAGCAATTTGCATCTCGTGCTCCATGGTATGGCCAGCCAATGTAGCATGATTGACTTCAATATTGAGTGCAAAATCATCGATCAGACCATACTCATTCAAAAACCCTAGCACCGTCGCGCAATCAAAATCATATTGGTGTTTAGATGGCTCCATTGGTTTGGGTTCGATCAGGAAGGTGCCTTTGAAGCCTTGTTGCCGTCCATAATCTTTTGCTTTGTGAAGAAACATAGCCATATGATCCAATTCACGTTTCATATCCGTATTGAGCAGAGACATGTAACCTTCTCTCCCGCCCCAGAATACGTAGTTTTCACCGCCAAGCTTTATAGTGGCATCGATCGCATTTTTGACTTGCACTGCGGCGCAAGCGGTGACATTAAAATCTGGGTTTGTTGCTGCCCCATTCATATATCGCGGATGTGAAAATAAATTTGCTGTTCCCCATAGGAGTTTCACACCTGTTTCTATTTGTTTTTGGTTAGCATAATCCGTGATGATTTCCATCCGCTTTTCATACTCCGCAATACTCCCACCTTCGTCTATAAGATCCAAATCATGGAAACAATAGTACGGCACGCCGAGCTTTGTGATAAACTCAAATGCTGCGTCCATCTTGTTTTTGGCTCGCTCGATAGGATCTGCTGCCGCCAACCAAGGCATCGGCCGTGTGGCACCACCAAAAGGATCACCACCACTACCACACAAGGAATGCCAATAAGCAACTGCAAATTTGAAGTGATCGGTCATTCGTTTACCTGCGACGATTCTATCTGCATCGTACCATCTGAACGCTAAAGGATTTCTAGAATCACGACCTTCAAATTTGATTTTTGATACATCTGCGAAATAGGGAGTATGTGCCATGTTTATTTTTTTTTTGATTAAGGTGTATTAAAAAGTTTTTCGACGTCCCTCTTCCATATTTCATAAGCGTCAGCATATGCATCGGTATTGGATGCCGGTTCGAACTGTCCGACCCGCTCCAATTTACCTAAGGCTAGATCAACAGAATACATTTTCGCACCTATCAGCGAAGCTTTAGCCGCACCCACGGCGCCAGTTGTATCGTAGATTTCGATGCGACATTCTAATAAATGGGCAATGGTTGATGAAAAAACGGAAGATTGAAACAGATTATCATTGCCTGCCTTGAATGTTCCTACATTTATCCCTAACTGTTTAAGGATTTCACATCCGTACACAAATGAAAACGCTATACCTTCTAATCCAGCTCGATAGATATGGTCCTGTGTATGCCGACTAAATTGAATATTATTGATCTGCGCGCCCATAGATTTATCACCCATCATTCGCTCGGCACCGTTTCCAAAAGGAATAATACGAAGCCCATCCGAACCAATGGAGACTTTAGCTGCTTTGTTTTCCATGTCAATATAAGAATCGTGCGAAGAAGCCATCTGCTGACGTAACCACGAATATTGGATTCCTGCGCCATTGATACATAAAAGTGAACCAATCATAGGTCGTTCGTTTGTATGATTGACGTGCGCAAAATTATTAATGCGTGATTGTGAATCATAGACGAGTTTGTCAGAAAGCGCATAAACTACACCTGATGTTCCACCTGTGGCAGCAACTTCACCGGGACGCATCACATTGAGTGAGAGTGCGTTATTCGGTTGATCACCAGCTCTATAGGTCACTTTTGTACCAGCAGCTAGACCCGTTTCTTGTGCTGCGCTTGATGATAAAACACCTTGTAGGCCCAGATTTGGAACAAGATCGGGGATCAAATTTCGGTCAAGCCCATAATGATCCAAGACCATACTAGCAATCCTATTATTACTAAAATCCCATAGCATGCCTTCCGATAATCCAGCGATGGTTGTATTGATTTCGCCTGTAAGTTTCATATTGATGTAATCTCCCGGCAACATCATTTTATAAATCTGACCGTATAATTCGGGCTCGTATGCTTGTACCCATTTTAATTTTGAAGCGGTGAAATTACCAGGACTATTGAGTAGATGTGTAAGACACTTTTCTTTACCGATCTGCTCAAAAGCTTGCGCGCCTATATCCACCGCTCTACTATCGCACCAGATGATGGCTGGGCGTAAGACATGATGCGATTTATCAATAACAACCAATCCATGCATCTGATATGAAATGCCAATCGTCAAGATATCACTCGCATTTATACCTGATTCGTGAATTAAAGTTTTAGTAGCTTGACAAAGGTAGGACCACCAATCTTCAGGATTCTGCTCAGCAAAATGAAATTGCGGAGCACTAACTTTCATTTCATTAGCAGGATATTTTGTGATGCCTACAGTAGTTTGACGGTCGATATCATATAACGCAGCTTTTATGGACGAGCTTCCTATGTCATACCCTATACTGTATTTTGTCTGCAATGGCTGGCCGTTTGTTTTGAACTAAAATAGATGCTAATCGTAAAACACAAAGAAACAAAACTTTCTGAATGAATTAACCAGTACTTTATGCAAAACAAATATTTAATAAATTTTTCTTCAAACCTTACATACACGCACTTACGATCCCCGTAAGCGTACTTTCCTTAGCTCATCTGAATCATCACGCGCTGATCAATTTATGTTCGCTGATATGTTTTTACCTTGATCGATTAAACAAAAGGGAGCAACACGAGTTGTATCCATGGAATCTTCAAAATTGGAAGACCTCGTAATAGAGTATGCCCCCAAATAAATTTCGCTATCACATCAAATATGATTAAAAATACATTTGTGCTGCTTTTATTGTGGTTCGTTTTGGGAGTAAGCATCGCATCATGTCAGGGTCAGGACAACAAACAAAGTAAAAAGATGGTATCAACACTTTCACCCATGTCGAAACGTGACATTCTAGTGGGAAAAATATTTCCAGCGCTTAAAGCACAAACTTTATCAAAAAATGCCATTGTCTTTCCAAATGATGTGGCTGGAAAACCGACCATTTTATGTATCGCATTCGTCCGTGATGCTCAAAATCTCGTAGATACTTGGACAGCACCTATTCTTCAAAAATATGGAAAGAATGAAGTCAATTTCTATGAAATACCAATGATAATAGCAGCTTGGAGAATAATGGGTGGTATGATAGACAACGGGATGAGAAGTGGGGTACCAAAAACTTTACATGGCAATGTGGCAACATATTACGGGAGTTTATCTGGTTATAAGAAGGATCTGTTGATGGATGGTAAAAAAAGTTGCTACCTTTTTCTACTTGATAAAAATGGCGTTATTCAATATGTGGAAGAACACGCTGCGACGCCTACCAAGCTTGCAGCGTTGTACGCAGCGATTGAAAAGATGAGTCGTTCTTGAAAAAATTAGATATATCCAAATATATAATAACATTTACACCTACCTATTATGGAAGATTTGAATGGTTTTCCCCGTTAGCACAACGTCCATTCCGTATAGAACTTTAAACTAAAAAACATGCTTGAGTTATTTAAAACATCATTGGGTCGCCTTCGCATCATCGCTTTTATTGAAGGAATATCTTACCTTATTTTATTGTTCGTCGCTATGCCCATGAAGTATGTATGGGGACAGCCAGCTGCCGTCAAAAACTTCGGTTCAATACATGGTTTCCTATTTATTATATACATTTTGTACGTGTTTATATGCAAAAGAGAATACCGCTGGACGCTCAAAAAAACGCTCATCTTATTAGGAATTTCAGTCATTCCATTTGGCAATTTTTA
>JANMMV010000160.1:0-1737 GCA_031373565.1 Saprospiraceae bacterium | reverse complement strand
GTCTTGAGGCTTAGGTTGATCTAGAACCACTTGTTTTTCGACACCTTTATCATCCTTCATATAGAAGGTAAAATGATTAGCATTCTTTTCTGCGTCATATACCATTGGTTTGTCTTTTGAAAGCTTTCCGACGATCTTGACTTTTCCACCTGATGAAGATTCAGAAAAATTAGAATAATGGCTGTAATCATTGGAAGCATTGATAAACGTACCGATTCCTATGCCAATTAATATAAGTGCGATGATGATATTACGATTCATGACGTTGATTTTTGATGGTACAAAGGTAAGGCTATTTCATGCCCTTTTACACTAAAATAACCGTTTTTGCACGACAATAGTTTTTAACCAGAATTCTAAAGGTCCTTATTTACATTTTGTCTAAAGAAAAGGACGTCGCTTATTCATTTTTGATTGTTGAAGTATCTACCTTTGCATAGAATAATAGGGTCAAAAATGCTGAATAATGTAATAAACGAACTTAAGACAATCGTAAGAAAAAGATTAGCAAATGCTGAAGCGGGACATGATTGGCTGCATATAGAGCGAGTCTACAACAACGCTGAGTTAATACTAGCAGATGAACCGGAAGCAGATAAAGATCTTGTGAGGATCGCCATATTGCTTCATGATATCGCTGACGCAAAATTTCATGATGGTGATGAATCCATTGGTGCATCAACTGCTAAGCAAATCATGATAGACCTTAAGTTAGACAGAAAGATTATTGAGCAAGTCTGTTTGATAATAGAGCATATGTCTTTTCGCAAAACTTTGGACGCAAATCATGCTTACAGATCATTAGAATTGGATATCGTTCGGGATGCTGATCGTTTAGATGCCATAGGTGCGGTAGGAATAGCCCGAACATTCGCTTATGGTGCTCACAAAGGCAGCCGATTTTACAGTAATGAAGACGCCTACAGAGTTCTTGATATCGAAACATATAAATCGGGCAACAGCTCAACCATACAGCATTTTTATGATAAGTTACTGTTGCTAAAAGAGCTGTTTGTCACAAAGAAAGGTAAAGAAATGGCAGCAGAACGTCATGCATTTTTAGAACTTTATCTTGCTCAATTTTACACGGAGATAGGAAAACAAAAACAATACCCTAATCAACTAAGTGGAAACAAATAGGCATTATTTCAGTAATTTATAGGTTATATAAAATCATAATATGAAATACTTTTCTAAATTTGCATAAATTTTAATATTATTTTAAGGATATTGTACGTTGAATTAGCGTCATCCATTCATATACAACATTATTTATCATGGCAGTAGCAGTAAAATTTGACCAAAAACAAGAAGAAAAACCAGGAAAAAGCTTTGGTTTATCATTTATCCTTCATGCAATCTTATTATTGATTGCATTCTTTTTGGTTTTGCCCAATACACCACCAGTACCAGATCCGCCGCTGCCAAAGAGCGAAGAATTCTTAGTAAAACTGGATGTAAAAGCCTTTAAGGAAAGAGCTAAAGAAATCAAACAAGTACCAAGAAAAGTACGTGATGTCCAATTCGTTAATAATGACGACGGTGGAAACAAAGGAACCAAAGGTCGAGCCGATGAAGGCGAAGCGGCGCCAGATATCGAAGCGGCGCCACCAGCTGCAACAGAAAATCCGAATCCAGTACCTGCGACGACGCCAGAAGTGCTGAAACCTTCAACAACACCTGTTTTGAATGCACCCAAACCGGTAATTAAAGCACCAAGTCAAGTCATTACACAAA
>JANMMV010000154.1:0-4566 GCA_031373565.1 Saprospiraceae bacterium | reverse complement strand
ACTAAAATAGAGATATCCCTTATGTATTCGCATTTCTGTTGCAAATGCCCCGTCGTTAGGGTAATTACCAAATCGCTTAACAATATCTGCTCTGCCATCTCCAGAAGTATCCCTTAAAGCTATATTCCCTAATTTACCCGTTGCAATCCGCAACTTTACGTAGATATCGCCATTGCTATTAACCGCAAGATGTCTACTAGGACCAACACTATCAACAACTACAAAAGCACTGAAACCATCAGGCAATATAAGTCCACCATTGTCAGTATCGGGTATCAATAAATCAGCACTCTGTTTGCAGCGTATACTAAATAATATAATATGCAGACAAAAAACATATTTAAGTAACTTCATATGATGTAAAATTTAAGAAAAACTCCCTAAAACAAAGAAGGAGGCCGATTCATGGTATTGAATGACCTCCTCCTAATTTTTTAAAAAATACTATATTTTAATACTATTTTCCAAGGACAACAACTGTAACCGTATAAGGTGTACCATCACATCCATTGCTCAACTTTGGCTGAACATTGTACACAACAGTCTGCCTTTTGTCAGTCAAGTTAGTTAAAGTATCATCAATACTCTTCGCATTTGAATTAGTATCAGTTTCACCATCGATACTTGCATTAGAATCTGCTTTCCAAGTAAATGTCGCTCCTGCATCTGCAGGGCTCAAATCACCTAATAAGTCAACTGATATCTTAGTGCCAGACGCAACTTGAAGCTTTGAGCTACTAGTATAAGGACCTTTTGCAATATAACGCAAGTTGTGACCTGGGTACAAAATTGTACTTTCAGACAAACTTGTATTTACAATTGCGCTCGCAGGCACTATTGAACCATCGGATAAGTTTATATCATTCTCTATTGAGATGTATGAATAAACGCCATCAGGACCATTAGATGGTTTAAAATCACAAATAGCAAAGCCTGATGCTGTAAAGATTGTAGGAAACGGAATGGAGACAGTGGCTCTATTGAAGTTTGTTCCATCAGCTGGTTTAAACTCAGATGCTGGTACATTCAATATTTTAGCTCTTGTTCCGCTTTTAGTTTTTACAAATACATCAACGCTTGATAGTGATGATTGATTTTCAGATACAAAATCTACTGTAAAAGTAAATTTTCTGGCAGAGTTATCGCCTAATATTGAAAAAGTATCTACCCCAGATGCATAAGCATCTTCAAATAAGTTATCAAAAGACTGCCCTCTGAGTCCTAAGATTGAAGCTTTCTTAATATTATCGAACTGTAGAGGATCTAATTCAGGATCAGTACAAGAACTAAAGAAAAGAATTCCTATTATGTATATTGAAAATATTTTATATTTCATGTTCATTGAATTTATTTGATTTCAAAAGTATTGTTATCCCAAAATACCTTATTCTTTCCTGTAAAAGATTTTTGAGTGGCATTTTTATTTAGATTTACATAATCTGAAGGATAAATAAGTGAATATTGGAAAGTTCCAGGATTTGCTGCGCGCATCAATTGCATGCTTAATGGCTTACCAGTTCTACGGTACATGTTATAAGCTTCTACACCATTACCAAATAATGCTATATAAAACTCAGTCATAACTATATTTAGCTTATCAGCTGCGGCATCGTATTTACTAGAAACTACATCAACATAATCAGATGTAGGTGTTACTAGGTTGTCTGGTACTACTTGACCTTTTGATTTACCAAATGCGATTACTTGAGTAACAGATTTAGTGATACCATCGATCATTTCTGCCTTTGCAGCCACTGCATCATTTTTCAATGTCAAAGCTGCCTCAGCCTTTAAGAAGCTAGTAAATGAGCTCATCCAAATTGGTTCGATACCAGCACCGTTAGCTCCTTGACCTTGCTTAGTCACCGATTCTGTTGTAGGAGTTGTGATCAAATCTACTCTTCCACCTGCAGGATAAACACCTACACATGTAATAGCTCTTGAATCTGGTGGAGTACCATCATTGTTACCGTGATCTCTACCGTAGAAACCTGGATCGAAAGAACAGTATGGCATTTCTGAAGTATAGTGATTTGGTCGTGGAGTAAGTCCACAAGGTAGAGACTCAGGATCAACATCTAATCCTTTATCAATACTTCCAATTTGTCTAGAAAAATAGTACCTCCATCTTGGATCTTCTATTCCTTTTGCATCATAAGCTATTTTAAGGAAATAATTTCCTAGATAACCTCCCGCAGCTCCTTCTACAGGATCATACATCAATCTATAATATGGATTCCTAGATCTGGCAGGAATATCTGCTGTTCCATACTTATACGTAAAATTTTCATCTTCTTTATCAATAAGATCAGCGGTTAACAATTTTTCAATTTCAGCATTGTTTGGAGCACTAGAAACTCTCAAGTTCATATATGCTTTCAACTTTAGTGTGTTAGCTAGGGCTGTCCACTTTGTTTTATTAGAAGCATAGAAGACATCTCTTGTTGGGTTTGATAATGAAGTTTTTGCTAAATCTTCAATTCCACTATCAAGTAACTTTATTGCCGCAGCATAAACATCTGCACCTTTGTCAACAGTAGGAGCAAATTCACCTGAATCACCCTTCAATGCAGTTGAATAAGGAATATCACCAAATAAGTCAACCAGTGTAAGCAATGTATATGCTTTCATGATTTTAGCTGATCCTGAGTGAACAAAAAGTGATTTGCCATCAACAGAAATCAATAATTTGTCTATTTGATTGATAACATCTTGGTAAGCTCTACCCCAGATGTCATCATGACTCTGAGGCTGATAAGCTCTTTCATAAGCATCACCTGTTGTCAAAGCAAACATTCTGCTCAATTCCATTCCTGTTTCGTTGGTTTCATAAGCGAAATCACCTAATTCCAGTTGGATATTATTGTATAATAAATTCGGGTCTAATTGCGAAGGATTAACCTCATTAGGGTTATCCAAATTTCCTTCAAGGTCTGTAAAATCTCCACAAGAAGAGACAAACAGAATGGAGAAGAAAAGAATTAGTATTTTATATGATTTTGTCATTTTTTATATTTTAAATTATTTAAAAATCAAATTTAACAGTTGCTGCAATTCTTCTTGCTGAAGGTCCGCCTAAAAAGTCAAATCCAAGTCCATTAGATGATCCAAAAGCTGTTCTATCCGCATCCACTTTAGATGATGCAGGCGTATTGAACGTTCTGAACCATAAGTTGTTGCCAACGATAGCGAAATTGATACCTTTGAACGTTGAAGACTTAGATAAAAGTGAAGTTGGAAGTGAGTAACTTAGAGATACTTCTCTGATTCTTATGCGAGTAGCATCATAGATACCTCTATCGTCAGCTCCACCACCAATAATAGTGTTGCCAAAGAAAAGACCTGATGCAGGCATTGGAATATTATTAACTTCGCCAGTTTCTTTGCTGACTCCCGGAAGTATAACTGGTAATTCAGGATTGAAATCTTCCAATTCCTTAGCAACTCCCCTTCCAATAGGTGTAGCAGCAGAATAAGAGAAAATATCGCCACCTTTTACAAAGTCAATTTGTGCACCCAATGTGATACCATGAACAGTCAACTGACTTATACCCGTAAGCATAAAATCTGGGTTTGGATCACCAATTACTGCAGCTTCTGTAGCAATAACCCAGTCACCGTTTTCATTTACTAAAAGATTACCACTTGCATCTTTCTCAACCGGTCTACCATAAATGACACCATAAGGTTGGCCAGTTTCAGCAAAGTTTCCAAGATTTGAATAACCACTGATTAAGATTCTGTCAGTACCCTCCGGTAATGTTACCAAAGAAACGTTTTTAGTGAAATTAGCTGTTAAGTCCCAATTGATATTTTTAGTTCTTACAGGTGTAACTGTCAAGCCCAACTCAATACCTTTGTTGTTTATATTACCAATATTATCAAAAGTTGATGTGTATCCTGTAGAAGGATCTAGTGGTCTTTCAACTATTTGATCATCAGCATTTCTATTGTAGAAAGATAAGTCAATACCAATTCTCTTGTCAAATAACTTAGCTTCGATACCCCCTTCTAGTTCAGTTTGAAGTTCTGGTCTCAAAAGTGGGTTAGCAAGTAAGGCTGGATAACCCAATGTAACAACATTACCTAATGCATCTTGACTTGCTTGTGTATTAATCGACAAGAAAGGTCTTGTTCTATAAGGAGAAGCAAAATTTGCAGACGTACCACGACTTACTCTAAGCTTCAAGTAATCTAAAGCACCACCTTGAAGTGCTTCGAAAGCATCAGTAGGTACGAAAGATAAACTCACACCTGGATAAAATAATGATCTATTGTCTTTTTCATGGGCAGATGACCAGTCATTCCTACCTTGAACATTCAAATATAAATAATTTCTATACCCCAAAGTAAAATCTCCAAATGCTCCAAGAAGCAATTGATTTGAAGAATAGTTCATATTGCTGTTACGAAGATCTCTTTGATTAGAAGCTGAAAAGTTTCTATGAGAAAGTAATCCAAAAACGATTTGGCCTGTAGAAGCAATTCCTGTTTGATCATAAGAGTCTTGTCTTCCGTTGAATCCAACGTTATAAGTCAAATCGAAATCAGAAGATAAAGTTCTAT
>JANMMV010000072.1:0-7616 GCA_031373565.1 Saprospiraceae bacterium | reverse complement strand
ATAGTATACAAAGATGTTTTAGGATGTCAGTCAGCACCTAAATTTACAAATATTACTGTCAACGAGACGCCGAATGCTACATTTACAGTAGATAGTCCAATCTGTCAAGACAGTGTTACAGTAGTTCAGTACACTGGAAATATCACATCTGGGGGTAGCTTTACTTGGGACTTTGGACCTAATACCACCCAAGTCGGTGGTAATGCAGGTCCGTTCGACGTGGCTTGGTCAACAACAGGTGCTAAGACGATTACATTGACAGTTTCAAAGGATGGATGTAGTTCTCCTATCGGCAGCCAAACGTTAACTGTAGAATCACGTATTGAACCTGTAGTTATTACATGTATCGAAAGTCCTACATCTATCACTTTTGACTGGAATGACTTAACAAATATTTCAGGATATACCTTGACGTTAAATAATGCCATTATTGCTACTCCTGGTACATCATTATTGGCACTCACTGGTTTACCTACAAATACAAGTTATACTTTAAAGGTTGAATCTAATAGTGCCACAGCATGTCCTGGTACCGCGACAACATTAACTTGTATTACTGATGGCTGTCCTAAGATTACCGTTAAGTTCTCTAGAAAAGATACCACACTTTGTAACCTACCTAACGCAGCTGTATTGCCGATCAACGTAACCTTGACTGGTGGCTTGCAATCGACAAATCAAGTGATCACATGGTCTGGTCCAGGAATTACACAAAATCCTGGTAATGACAAACAGGGTATTTTTGATCCCAAAGTGGCTGGAGTCGGAGTCCACACAATCACAATGTCGCTCGTCGATGGAACTTGTTCTAAGGATACTACCATGAAGATCACGATCATTGATCAACCGAAATCGACCTTCACCGGTGTCAACAAAATTTGTATTAAAGATCCTTATCAATTAACATTTAGTGGTACAACCGGCCTACCTTTGAACTGGACAGCACCTGCTGGGGTTATCATTACGCCAGTGACAGGCCAGCCGACGAAGTTTAATGTGAAGTTTCCATCAGCAGGGACCTTCAAGATTGACCTTATCGTAGGAAATCCAAACTGTCTATCGCAAATAAGCACGCTCACTGTAGTGGTCGATCCTGAATTAGAATCTGTTGATCTTAAGTGTGCACAAACTACAACTTCAATAACATTTAGTTGGTCAGATATAGAATGTGCAACGCAGTACAATGTCAGATTAGATGGTACCAACAGAGGAAACCAATCAGTATTGTCTTTTGCGATTAACGGTCTGATGGTAGGAGATCAAAGAACTTTAATAGTAACGCCAATATCTACGTGCGCTTGCCCGCCAAAGGCAGACACACTCACGTGTGAAGCTAAACAATGTCCTATAATTACGGTAACAGCGACGACCCCGACGACCTCTTTCTGTGTAGGAAGCGTCACAACGCCTATCCAACTTGCATCAAATGTTGTAGGTTCATCTGGAACAGGAAGTGGTTCATGGGTTGGGCCGAATGCATCTACAACTGGCTTGATAACAGTCGTAGGTTTAACACCTGGCAAGTACGATTATGAGTATACCTTTACAGAAGAAAGTTGCACATATAAAGCGCAAACTTCGATCACCATCTACGAATTACCACAATTGTCAATAGCTTTGGTGCAACCAGATTGCTATCAAAATAATGTTGGTAACTTCACGCCTACCGTAATAGGTACAGGTACATATACCTACAAGCTAGACAATGTAGCTGTTGCGCCGCAACCTGGGCCGAATCCATTTGCGCCACAGGCACCGGGCATCCATACACTACTCGTTACTGATCAGAATCAATGTTCTGACCAAGAGTCGTTTACAATCATAGCAGCAAATACACCGAGTATAGCCTTGGTAGGAACAGCCACCAATATACTAGCTGGTCAACCTGTAACAATCAATTCTAGTATCACAGGCTTAGTAGGTACGATCGACTCCATTGTATGGAAAGACAATAAAGGAAATACAGTCTGTTCGGGTAGTGCCACTGAGTGTGCCAAAATAACGGTAACACCAGAGGAGACGATAAGATATTGTGCAACAGTTTACTTCAATAGTGGATGTACCATCGATACTTGTATTGATGTGATCGTGAAGAAGATAGTAGTTATCACTGTACCTAACGTTATATCTATAGGGTCTGGCAGTAATTCTACTTTCTTCGTTCAAAATTATGAAGCGGTTAAAATTGTCAAATCCATGCAAATCTATGATAGATGGGGCAATCTTATGTTTACCAAAAAAGATGTTGCTCCTGGTGATCCTTCCCAAGGTTGGGACGGCTTGCTTAACGGCAAGCAAGTGGTGCCTGGGGTCTATGTTTATAAGATTGATCTTGAGTTGATAGACGGTACTGTTGAACTTTTCAAAGGAGATTTAACAGTTTTACAATCAAAATAGAATCATTTTTAATAGTTTAATAAGTTTAGAGTTTATAACGCCTTTCACATTTACTGTGAAGGGCGTTTTTTTTTGATACCAATATGAAAATATTTACATCTTAGGCAACCAATAGAATGATTACTGCACTCTAATGGTATTATTAAATTTAAACACTAATTATAATGAAATTTTTGAATTTGTTTTTTGTGAGCCTTTTGGCTATGAGTTTTTTTACTTCATGTGACGATGATGACACTACTGCTGATAAAAAGTCAATCGTTGATGTCGTTGTTGCTGACCCTAATTTTTCTTTGCTCGAAGCAGCTGTATTACATGCTGGTGTAGCCGAGGCGCTTAAAAGTCCTACCATCACAGTTTTTGCTCCAACTGACGCTGCATTTAAGGTTGCAGGTTTCGCGACAGAAGCAGCTATTAAGGCTGCAGACAAAGCCGTGATTGCAAGTATTCTTACTTACCATGTTGTGCCAAGCTTAGTTCCGGCAGCGAATATTGCTACAGCAGACAATGCGGAAGTAGTAACATTAAATAGCGCAAAAGTCTTCGTAACGAAAAATGCAGGCGGTGTATCTGTTAATGGTGCTAAGGTTACAACAGCTGATGTAAAGGCTGAAAACGGTGCTATCATCCACATCATAGATGCTGTTTTGACTACACAAAGCAAAAATATCGTTGCATTGGCGCAATCTAATCCAAATCTTTCTTACTTGGTTGCTGCAGTATTAAGAGCTAATGAAGGAGCTACTAAAGTCGTTGATATACTCTCTAGCGCTGGCCCTTTTACTGTATTTGCACCAACAAACGATGCCTTCAAAGCCGCTGGTTTTGCAACAGAAGCTGCTATTAAGGCTGCTGATCCTGCAGTACTAGCAGCTATCTTGACCTACCACGTAGTAGGTGCAAGAGTTTATTCTACCAATCTTGTATCAGGTGATGTAACCACTGCAAACGGTGGCAAAGTAACTATTAACGCAGCGGCAGGTACTGTAAAAGGCAAAACTAATGCGTCAGCTTCAAAAATAATTGGAGTAAATATACCTGCAAGTAATGGTGTCGTACATTTGATAGACACTGTTTTGATCCCTTAAGATGTAGTGGGATTTATCTTACTTATTATTTGAAAACTGAAAAGGCTTCGGGTTGTCAATCGATAACCCAAAGCCTTTTTTAGTTTCTACAAAGTTTAGACCTATTTCTCGGCTTATATTTTTACAAACTTGATCAGTTGGGTCGACCCGTCATTTGCTTTAATCCTAGCAATATAGATACCTGAATGTAGAGTACCTACGTCAATTTGCGAACTAAATACTGATTTTAAAATGCTGCCGCCTGAAGTCATAAAGATTTCGATTTCATTCACTTTAAGCCCATTACTATTAATTATTGTCAGTGTTTGTTTAGTAGGATTAGGAAAGACTGACCACCCATTTACACCCAAATAGTCATCGGTACTTGTTAAAACCTTGACAATTTGAATCAAAGTATCAGATCTACAGCCATCAAAAGCGATAAGCGTAATTGTATAACTGCCAAGCGAATCATAAACATGAGATGGGCTTTTGTCAGTCGAAGTAAAGCCATCTCCAAAATCCCACAAATAAGTACTACTATTGGTCGACAAATTAGTACAAGTAAGAAAATTATCAACTAAGGTCAATGTACCAACCGCTCTAGGTGCCATCGGAATAGAAGCGATCGAGATCGTATCAAAAAAACCAAGACTAGTATTGTAATAACTGCCGCTAGGACAAACTGTTAATTCTTCCACTTTGACCATATAGACGTGTTGTCCAAGGATGAGTTGGCACGAATCAACGTAATAAGGGGTAAGTATGTCTGATTTTCCGAGATAAACGAAAGACAATTGATTAGGTCTTTTTACAAAAACTTCATAGCTCGTGGTCTTAGGGTTAAAAACGGCTGGTGTCCAAGACACTCTTACATCAGAAACTTCCTGTGTTGTTTCTACATCTTGAACCGGCTTCACAATATGCTGCCGTAAAGAAGGATCTCCCATCAAGGCCATATGAATAAATTTCGTCCCATAGTGAGATCGATATTGGGAATTATCATTATTCTGATTGACTCTCGTTGAAAATCCAATATTCTCTCCTAATCCCATATGGTGAAAATACCAAGCAGGCCTACCAGCCCAGACATTTGTCAAAATGGTACCTGAAGCCAATGCTCCCCGCAAAAAGTTGTTGCGAGAATCCCAATCACCAAAATAACTTCCGAATAACATCGTAAAAATCCCTTTGGGATTGCCAGAAAATAAACTTTGCGTTGATCCTATCCCTCCAGCGCTTTGATAGGAACCGCCACCACAACCATAAGACCATTGATAACTTTTTGACTTCATAGACTCTATGTAATCACCTTGTATTACACTATCAATCCCCACTAAACCCCCTAACGTTCGATATGGACTTACAGCGAATGCTTCACCACTAAAATATCCGAAATTGTCATCAACCACCGCTGCCACATTTACGTCAATATTCTTATGCTTATACTCACTTAACTTCTTGAGATATTGTAGAAGTAAGTCTTGCTCAGATACCAAAAGATCCGGCATATTAAAGAAATCTACTCTTCCCACTTGCAATTCTATGTTGGATGGAAAAAGACTTTGGTCAAATTTGCCATCACCAATGATATTTCTATTTCTTGGATCACTAGCCACTTCTGTATTGAGCTGTGCATCAGTCCACACGCCATCCATCTCGCCATAATAAGCATCTGCTGGCCAAGCACCCTGATGATCCGGATGTCCATCGGGTGCTATCGATCCGCTATACGGAACCGGTACATGGCCTAAGATAAAAAGTGCTTTTGTATTTGGTTTGTCAAGATTATAAACAGTTCGAATACGCTCCTTAACAGTTTTAGGCTGTGCATCCCTAGGAGTAGACAAATAAATAATCTGCCACCCATCTCCTTCCAGATCCGCCATTAATGTCCCGATTTGTACCACTAATGCGGCTTCTATTGTTTCATCGACCAGTAAGATCATCTTACCTTTTGTTCGATTATTCCTTACTTTTAACCCCGCATTTATGTATCCAGCCCCTGATATAGTCGGTGTATTTCTTACAATCTGATACTCATAACTTAAGCCTATTACCGATGTATTATCAACATACTCGGTTGCAGAGCCTGGTAAATTAGCAATGGCAGATCCCCACGAATTGCCACCTTTCAATTTCCTAAATACTTGATGGCTTGTACCTGCATCATTTGATTGCCATACCAGCTTTATTTTAGTGCTCGAAGAATCCGCAACACATTGAACGGTAACGGCGACATCTTGCACGGTTTGAGCAAAAGCGCAAAAGCTTCCAAATATAAATGCAACTACGGTTAAAACTTTAGCAATCATCAGAATGTATATTAAAAATTACACAATATATATAATATGGTTATTATCCTACGTAACGATTAAAGTGTCCCTCTCAATTCTTGTTCCCTTTCAATAGCTTCAAAAAGGGCTTTAAAATTACCTTTCCCAAAACTCTTTGCGCCGTGACGCTCGATGATTTCAAAAAAAACGGTTGGACGATCTTGAATTGGTTTCGTGAAAATCTGCAACAAATATCCTTCTTCATCTCGGTCGACTAGGATGTTCATTCTTTTCAATTCATTGATATCCTCCTCGATATGCCCTACCCTATCTAGCACCGTCTCGTAATAAGTATCTGGTACATAAAGAAACTCAATACCATTGTTACGCATCGTCTCTACCGTATGTACGATGTCATCTGTTGCGATGGCAATATGCTGCACGCCCGCTCCATGATAAAAGTCAAGGTATTCCTCGATCTGAGATTTCTTCTTGCCGGTTGCAGGCTCATTGATTGGAAATTTGATAAAACCATTACCATTACTCACTACTTTACTCATAAGGGCCGTATAATCTGTGGAAATATCTTTGTCATCAAAAGTAACCAATAATTTAAATCCCATTACTTCTTCATAAAATTCAACCCACTTATTCATATGCCCCAATTCGACATTGCCGACACAATGATCTACATACTTGAGTCCTAAAGGTCGTATTGTAGCTGTACTCTTGCGCGCTACATATCCGGGTAAGAAAGCGCCATGATAGTTTTTGCGTTCCACCAATGTATGAATTGTATCACCATATGTTTTGAAAGCTGCAGTGACAACTTCTCCATGTTCATCTTTGGAAACGATGGGTTCAAAAGCACTTTCAGCACCACGCTCAATCGCTTTATTGTACGCATCTCTTGCGTCTTCAACCCATAAAGCTAGTACTTTCACACCATCTCCATGCAACGCAACATGCTGTAAAATCTCATGTTCTGGTTGGAGCGCCGTTGTGATAACAAAACGTATCTTCCCTTGCTGCATTACGTAAGAAATCACTTCACGAGATCCTGTCTCCGGGCCTCGATACGCGACTAAGTCAAATCCCATGCAATGCTGATAAAATAGGCTAGTTTGCTTAGCATTACCCACATAGAATTCAATAAAATCTGTTCCGTTGATTGGAAATGTATCTTTTATAGTTTCTTGACTTGGTTCTATTATTGTGTTCATTATATTATTGTTGTTTAATTGTTTAACCGTTTAATTGTTTTAGTGCGGAAATGTTTAACCGTAGAAATGTTTAACTGTTTAATGCATTAAAGTATTGAATCATTCGAGCCAACTCATCGCATAAGTGTCATCTTCGATCTGAGCGGCCCATTCTGTCATCAAAAGCGGTTTGAATGTATCAACCATAACGGCCAGCTCATGGGTTTCTTTTTTTCCGATACTTTTCTCAGCAGTACCCGGATGAGGACCATGCGGAATACCACCGGGATGTAAGGTTATCTGTCCTTTCTCGACGTGTTTGCGACTCATAAAATCTCCATCTACATAATACAGCACCTCATCACTATCAATATTAGAATGGTTGTAAGGTGCAGGTATCGCGAGCGGATGGTAATCATACAAGCGTGGCACAAATGAGCATATCACAAAAGAGCGTGTCTCAAAAGTCTGGTGCACGGGAGGTGGCTGATGAACACGACCTGTGATAGGTTCAAAATTATGAATAGAAAAGGCGTAAGGATACAGATATCCATCCCACCCTACCACGTCAAATGGATGCGACTTATAATGATAAGGATAGAGGTTGTCCTGCTTTTTGATCTTTAGCAAAAAGTTACCTTTCTCATCGTGTGACTCTAGGCGATTTGGTTTTC
>JANMMV010000038.1:0-1933 GCA_031373565.1 Saprospiraceae bacterium | reverse complement strand
AAATTTCTTAGGGCCTGCAGGCGTCACCATGTTTGTTTCAGTTAGGAAGCAAGTTCTCAACAATTTTATATCTCCCGATTTGGTTTTTTCTTTCAGTTTTCCATCTTTTTTGACTTCGTATCCTTTGACTTCGATAAAATTGATCTTGATTGCATTGGCCATATCTACTTTAGATCCAAGGGCGGCATTATTTTTAGTCAAGCCCTCCTTTTCGGTCATCAAAGCATTTTTGGCTTGTGTAACTTCATCCTTTGCTTTAACTTCTTCTTCAACTCGGGTTACTAGTTGCGCATTATCGTTTGTTAAGATTTGATTTTGCTCTTTTAATAGCTGTATATCAGCTAAGTACTTCGTTACATTTGTATTAAGGTTGACAATTTCGGCTTTGGCTTTATCCAACTCCTTTTTAGTCCAAATAAGGTTATTTATTTTTTCCTTTTGAGTTTTAAGTTCCATTTTTTGATTATCGATCAATGCGTTCAATTTTGTGTTGTCACCTCTCATCTCTTCAAGACTAGCTAAAGCTTCATCATAATCTTGATCAAGTTCTGCCTGTACCTTTTTCATTTCAATCATCTCAGTCCCCTGAACGGTATTGTTTTGAGATAATTTGTTATTTACATACCACTGGTAGCCGTTCAAACCGAGCAATGTGATGATTGCTGTAATTAGGATTGCGGTAAGATTCTGTTTTGATTGTGTGCTCATAAGATAAAAATTTTATTTAATACATTAACGTAGCAAAGATAATATATTATTGTTATTTTGTGTAGATCTTTCAAATTTGGTAGATTTCCACCATATAAACTGGTAGTAGAAAACCCTTAATTATGTTTTTAGAAACTCATTTTTTGAAAAAATGTCTCTTTATTGACATCGAAACTGTATCGGAGGTTCCTGATTACAATAGTCTCAGTGATATCAAAAAGGAACTTTGGAATATTAAAGCTGGATTACTCCACCGGTTACAAGGTAAATCCGAGGTCGTTGACCCAGCTACGTTATACTTTGAGCAGGCAGGTATTTTTGCTGAATTTGCTAAAATAGTTTGTATTTCAATGGGATTTCTTAGTTTTTCAGGGGATGAACCTTCTAAAATTCGCATAAAATCATTAGCCGGTGATGATGAAAGAGTAATACTCGAGGATTTTGTAAAAATATTGACTAATCATTACAACGATCCTGAGCAAGCGCGATTGTGTGGTCACAATATCAAGGAATTTGATGTGCCATTTATTTGTCGGCGGTTAGTTATTCATCAGATCCATTTTCCAACTATATTAGATGTAAGTGGTAAAAAACCTTGGCAAACAACTTATCTCTTAGATACGCTTGAGATGTGGAAATTTGGTGATTACAAGAACTATACGTCGTTAAAATTATTAGCTGGTACTTTGGGAATCGCATCTCCCAAAGACGATATAGATGGTAGTCAAGTTGGTAAAGCCTATTGGATTGACGAAAACATTGATGCTATTGTCGAATATTGCCAGAAAGACGTAATCACGGTTATTCAAATTGTAATGCGCTTTGCAGGTAAAGATTTGTTCGATATTGATCACATTGAGTATCATCAATCAATTGCCCTTGGGCCTTTGCACTTTGTTCAAGGATCGCAGCTCCATGCTTGATCTTTTCGGCATCAAGCTTTCCACTTCGGATCAATTGGGCCCACGATAGAATCGATGTTAGAGGGGTACGAAGCTCATGTGAGAGAATCGCCAAAAATTCATCTTTGGAGCGGTTGGCCTTCTCTGCCTCTTCCTTTTCACGAGCAAGGAGTTGAGATCGCTCCTCTGCAGCGAGTCGGAGGCGCTCGGTGCTCTCCCGTAGCGCTTCCTCGGCCTGCTTACGTGCGGTGATGTCCTGTACCTCTATGGTTGTACCCACCGCCGTGCCGCGTTCATTACGCAACGGGCTAGCCGTGAAGGCC
>JANMMV010000033.1:0-1584 GCA_031373565.1 Saprospiraceae bacterium | reverse complement strand
CCTAAAGAGATATCACTCGAAAATATCGCCTATATGAACAAAGCTTATATGAAAGCTGTGTTTGGCGGAGAAGGAGAATAGTGGATAATAACCATTGTAAACTATATAAGCTCTTGTAATATTTATTACAAGGGCTTTTTTTGCGCAAATATTCTGCCTACGTTTTGAATTCAAAATTTATTAAAAGTAGCGGCAAATGCTAGTCAATTCAAATGAAAATTGGATTTAGGATTTGCGGGCAAAATCTAGAAAGTAAAACTACTTTTCGTATCGAAAATGACCAATGACCTTATATTTAAGTAAACAGTCTTCGGTGACTTGTCCAGCTCCGATATTATGGACTATCAGGTGCCGTAGGTTATCTTCCGATTTAGTTTTGATAACAATGCCGATATGTGTTAGCTTCCTTTCTAGTTCCCAGCAAACGATATCTCCTGGTTTGTAATCATTTGGATTCGTTGATTTCGAGAGTGTAATGCCTTTGCGGCTAAAAAATGTCATGAGATTAGGTACGCGCCGATGGTCAATATTGGTATCAGGCCTTTTGAGCCCATATCTGGTAGGATACAATTTGAAATTAGAACGCATATCGAGGTGAACTTCCTTTTGAAGATCGATACCTAGTTTTCGATATGCCCTTATGACGACATCTGTGCAGACACCTTTACCAGCAGCTACATCTCCGCCAGGATATTTAATAGCGTAGTAGGCGGGATCATATTTGACTTTCTGTGCGGTAAGGGCGATGGCTGCTTCAGAAAGTCTATCTTCGAAAGATGGCTGTGCGTTGATAGCTATGCAACCTACTAATAAAACAACAAATAGAATGTGTTTAATCATAAAAATCTTCATCACTTTATCTCCTTCCTCTGATCATCATATAAACCGACTAGCAAACTTGATCCCAGATTGTCAATCTTGATGGCACCATACTTTGCTTTGTCATATTTGTCAGCTGTGCCTTCTTGAAAGAAGAAGGATTCTGCTCCTATGTTGAAATTAAAACCATCTTTATTGGTAAAATTAATCACATATTCACCATCAATGAGCGGCTGAACAGTTTCTTGAACTCTCCTAAAAGTAGCTATGCGATTGGCATCAAGCGCAACAATGATATAGCCGCGTTTCAGTTTTGTTTTGCTACTAAGATCATTAGTCAATTTATAATTTAAGCTCATGTAATCTCCTTGCATCAAAGAGCGAGGATCTACGGGAGCTAGCTCAAAAAGGACTAGAGTTCCATCTGCAAGCGTTTTTTCTTTATGATTTATAGCATAAACCATGTAGCCAGTCAAGAGAAATAAGTTCAGAAATACGAAGATCCATTTACTATTTTTCATGCGTCAAAGTTGGTTTTGAAGTGAAGAAATAGATCATTAAAAAAACGACACCGAGAACCATCAAGATGATGGATTTATCGAGTAGCGTACGATCCATATCATAATAATACTTCGAAATAGTAGATATCAATAAGATGATACTCAATATGACTCCGATCCTGAAACGAACATAAAAACCGATCGAGTTCGTCAGGCCGATGCGCATGTGCCGGTTGGCCGAGGCCAGCAGGTAGGACAGGTATTG
>JANMMV010000863.1:0-1937 GCA_031373565.1 Saprospiraceae bacterium | reverse complement strand
CAATTTACCAACTGCTAATGTAGTTGATATTGAAGCTTGTGATGATAATGGCGATGGTTTTACAACTTTTGATCTCGAAGGTGCGAAGGATATGATTTTGATAAATAGTGCCGATCTAGCTACTTATCATTTAGATATGGTTTCTGCCTTAACAAATTCTAATCCTTTGGTCTCTCCATTTAGTAACACGATCATTGATCAAATAATTTATGTTAGGGTCGCTAATAATAATGGATGTATCAAAATAGTCACTGCGACTTTGAGAGCTTTGGCGCCGCCGACGATAAATTTGGTCATAGCTCCAGAAATATGTAAAGACCAAAAGAACGGTGTAGTAACCATCAATTCGGCGACGGCAGTTGAATATAAATTTGATAATTTCCCTTGGTCAAGCGTTAAGATTTATGATAATCTACCTTCAGGGACTTATTCTTTTGCAGTAAAAGATAATAAAGGCTGTACTGCAGCAAAAACTGCTGACGTTTTGCCTGGTCAGGTGCTAAATTTTGAAGAGTATTCGTTGGTCTGCCAGAATAATGGAACAACTAGCATATCAACAGACGACTTTTACCAGTTGAGAATAAAAGTTGCAAATACAACAGGAAGTACAGCGCAGTTTGATGTGATATTCAAAGGTATATCACTAGGGAAATATAACTACAATACTTCTCACACGATCAATCTAGCTGCAGATGGACAAGGTGGTTTGCTGGTTTGTAAGGATGTAAATACAGGATGCGAAGTTTCTAAGGTCGTAGGAAATCTTACACCTTGTTCTACTACTTGTGAGATTTCATATACTGATTTATTAATTGATTGCAACGATAATAATACAGCTTCTGATGCTACCGATGACTTTTATACAATATCGTTGAAAGCTTCTGTCTTGAATGGAGGGGGGAAAGTCTTGGTTTTGGTTAATGATGTCATTATCGGACAATACAATTATAATACGCTGATATCATTTACATTACCTGCAAACGGACAAATACCTGTTATCGTTCTCAAGGATATCAACGATAGTCAATGTATTCAAAATATTCCAAGTCAAGCACTTAATTCTTGTTCTGGCAGCTGTCAACTGAGTAACGTCGTAAGTAACATAATCTGTAATGATAGTGGGACAATTAATGATCCACTTGATGATGTCTATTATTTTGATGTAAAAGTGAGTGGATTTAATCTCTCAAGTGGGTGGAAAATTAGTGGTGATAATCAAGTACGTCCCTATAATACAATTGTAAAATTAGGCCCATACAATATTACCGCTGGAAATCTGAACCTACAAATCATTGATAATATTGACAATAACTGTTTTTCAGTCTTAAAAGTAAATGCACCACTACCTTGCAGTGCGCCATGTGTCCTGGAGATAATAGCGTCAACATTAACTGATTGTGATGACAATGATACAGGAAATAATGAAATGGACGATGTTTTTGACGTCAAGCTCAACATCAAAGTTGTCAGTGGATCAGCCAATTTTTATTACGTAAAGAATGGTGCTATTCAATATGGTCCCTTCAATTATAATGCATTGATCACCATCAAAGACCTACCGGCAAATAATCAAAACATTGTATTACTAATCGAAGATGGTATCAATAATGGTTGTAAAACATCAATTACTGTCAAAAAAGCACCATGTTCATCATGTGTTCAAACTGTCGACGCGGGTAACAATATCGTTTTGACCTGCTTGCAAAATACCGCAACGCTAACGGCAACGACCACATTTTCGGGTGGTCTTTTTACTTGGAATGGCCCGAATAGTTTTATAAAAACAGGTCAAACTGTTACGGCTTCCAATCCCGGCACCTATACCGTAAATGTACTCTTTCCTGATGGATGTACAGTTAAAGATTCCATGATGGTTTCTAAAGACCCTAGTTTACCGACATCAAGCGCGGGAGCAGATCAAGTGATCGACTGTAATG
>JANMMV010000860.1:0-6826 GCA_031373565.1 Saprospiraceae bacterium | reverse complement strand
GTTTCCAAAGATGGTTGCGAATCTGAAGTTTCGACAGCGCTGCAAGTCATCGTTAAAGATGCCATCAAAACACCAGAATTTTCTACGGCCAACCTTACCATATGCACGACTGATCCTTCGGTAGAGCTCTGCCTAAATCCTAATTCGCTTCAAGCTAATACTTTAGTTGAACTGACGAACGCAACAGGTCAAATTTTGACGACGGCAAAGGATAAGTGTTTTCAATTGTCAGAGATCAGTAAGCTTACTCAAGGAGCGAATTTTCTATATTTAACGAGTAAATTTGAAGGTTGTAAATCGCCTAGATCCACGCCCATCATTGTCTCATTACGTACTCCCCCGACATTGCAAGCAACGATTGTAGAAGGAGACATTTCTGTTTGCCCCGATGACTTAGCTAAATTGACATCCAAGCTTGGAAATCCAACCGTTGATGTCACATGGTCTGTCATCGGTCAAGGTCCGACGATTATCAATTCGACTATGCAGACAGCAACCTTTGAGAACCTAAGCCAAGGGATCAATCGTTTTGAACTAAGTTACTCGGTACAAGGCTGTCAAAATTTCTCTAGGGATACGGCCGATATATTTCTTTCTTATGCGCCGACGCTGATGCAAGATGTTTATGTATTACCTTATGGCCAGAATGGAATCTACGATGTAATACAGAATGATGAGATACCTGACGATGCGACGATAACGCTCATTTCAGGACCGCAATTTGGCACCGCAACACTCGTCAGTGGGCAATTAAATTACGAGCCAGATCCTAGATATATTGAATCGCAATTCTTTAGGTATGAGGTTTGCCCGATAGCTTGTCCTGCCTTATGTCGTACTACAACGGTCATCATAGATTTTGCGAGTGACATTGCATGCAAAATTCCTAATCTTGTCACACCTAATAATGATGGCATCAATGACCTGCTTGTTATACCTTGCCTAGGCGATGATAGATATCCTGATAGCCGGATCACCATATTTAACGAATGGGGCCAAGAAGTATTTAATGATCAACCTTACAGCAATGATTGGGATGGATCATATGGAGGAGTACCGCTACCGGCTGGAACTTATTTTATAGTGCTCGAAGTACAAAAAGGATCGAAACCTATTAATGGATTTATAGTCATACAGAGATAATATGAGACACCTACTTTATATCATCCTAGCCGTTGTGGCTACCAATGGAGCCTATAGCCAGCAGCAACAAATGTATACCCAGTTTATGTTCAACAAATTGAGTATCAACCCAGCTTTTGCAGGCAATGAGAGTTATCTTACCGGTACAGCGATTTACCGCGATCAGTGGCATGGATTTCCTGGAGCACCCAAAGCTCAGTTACTTTCTATCAATCTACCACGGTTTGGGAAAAGAGTCGGACTTGGTTTTAATGTCGAAAGACAGTCTATCGGTGTGACCCAAAAGATTACTTACCAAGGTATGTATGCTTATAAATTTATCATGGGCGAAGGCACTCTAAGTATGGGTATCTCAGCCGCGGGTCGAAATTACAAGGTTGATTTTTCAGATCCGACGCTGTATGCTGTTCAGGGGATAGTCAACGATCCATCACTTGGGTCATTAATACAATCTAAAAATCTATTTAATGCGGGGTTTGGTGTTTATTTCAATACACCGCAGTTTTATTTAGGAGCAGCCATACCGCGCATGATCAAGGCGGATATTGATTTTGACGGTAACGGGCTTTTTTCTACAGAAGTTAGACACTTGATGGTCATGACAGGAGCTACATTTAGGGTGTCTAAAGACTGGAGATATACCCCACAACTACTCTTCAAAGGGGCCGAAAACACACCTTTTGGAATAGATGTCAACAATTCGGCAACCTTAAAAGACAAATACACTTTCGGGCTGACATATAGAACGGGCGGTTCTGCGGGCGATTTTGGCGAATCCTTAGATCTTATCATGGGTCTTCAATTGACAGAGAGTGCCATGCTTGGCGTAGCGTACGATATCTCACTGTCCAAGTTAAGGTCGGCGAGTGCCGGCAGTCTTGAAGTGATGATCAATTATAATATATTGCCACGCAAGGCAAAAACTGTTATCATCAACCCAAGGTATTTTTAATTCTCATTTCCAATCGTATATCTCATGCAATCATTACTAACATATTCTTTTGGTTCTAGGAAGTTTCATTTACGCCTTTTGACATGCTTTTGGGTATTCATTTTGCACGTAAGCCAAAACAATCTATGCGGACAAACTTACATCAACTACGATGCGATAGGCAAAATGCAGTTAAAAAATGAAAAACTGATCAATACGCCTAATCTCGAATCATCGCCTGCTTTTATCGGTGATAAAATAGGTTATGTATATACTGGCGCAAAGAATAAATTTTTTGACAACCTGATAGATGAACCCTATTTTGATATCGGTTTTACCACCGTTGAAATGGATAATTCGCTTTCAGACAAAAAGACATTTTATAAACGAATCAACTCAGATTTGCATGAAGGAGCGATGTCTTTTGATATCAACAGCAATACTTTGTACTTTACTAGATCTCATACCGAAAGAGCTATTGCGCGTAAAACCGATACCACTTACTTGCGCATCATGATGGCTGATCTCAATCTGACGAATCCAATAGCAAGGCCGATTGCAATCAATGTTGATTATTTTTCTGTATGTCATCCATCGCTTTCGCAAAATGGAAAGACCATGATTTTTTCATCCAATAAAATAGGAGGCAATGGTAAAATGGATTTATATACAGCTTATTTTGATGGTGCAGAGTGGACAGGAATTGTCAACTTATCAGCAAGTGTTAACACCACATTCAATGAAATCTTTCCTGCCATGGTCAACGATAGTATGCTCATATTTGCTTCTGACCGAGAGCAGGGATTTGGTGGATTAGATATGTATTGTTCAAGATTGGTTAATGGCGAATGGTCACAACCTATTTTGTTACCTAAGCCCATCAATTCCGCTTTTTACGATTTTGGGATGATCGTCAGAAACGATCTACAATCGGGCTATATCACAAGTACACGTCTCGGTGGTAAAGGCAAAGATGATATCTATAGTTGGCAAACACCAATGCCTATCTTTGGCGCAGCAGATGGTGTCAACATGCCGGTGTTGGTACATGTTTTGGATAAGCTCAACCTCGAGCCTATTGCTGATGTCAAAATGAAACTCACGCCACTAGATATAGCACTCAATGATTTCAATCTTTCGAGTTTTAATGTAGATATGCTCAGTGGTAAGCCCGGCGAAGAAATGATTCTTAAAATCAAACCCAAATCTTCTACGAAGCAAGTCATGTTTACAGGCAATAGCACTGGGGATGTAAATGTTAGTGTAATGCCTTCTAAAAAATATTTGATTCAGCTAGAAAAAGAAGGTTATAGAACGGCTAGTTTGGTATATGATTATGACGTTTTTTCGAAGGAATTCAATATGGTAATGGAGTCCGCAGCAACGGTTTTTGAATCATTTGATGGTATAAATCCAGAAGATACGATCACTGTCAACCCGATCGTCAATGAATCTACTGGAATGTCTACAATTGATATCGACCCGAGTGGTAAGTACACTTTTAAGAACCTTTATTTTGAATACAATAGCCACGAGCTAAAACAAGTAGCGCAATCAGATCTAGATGCGCTTTCGGCTTACATGCTTGAAAATATTTCATCCAATGTCGTTCTAGAGTCACACACAGATAGCCGTGGTACCGCAGCATATAATATGCAATTATCGATCAGACGTGCCGAATCAGCAAGAAATTATGTCATATCAAAAGGTATCTCTGGAGATAGGATCAATATCCGGGGCTACGGAGAGACACGCTTACTCAATGATTGTAAAGATGGGAAAGCTTGCAAGGAAATCGATCACAAAGAGAATCGTCGGATCGAATGTCAATTGGTAGATTGATTTGAAAGATAATTGACAATGATATTAATGTTAAAAAAAAAAGCCCGCTGCTTTCAGTGGGCTTTTTTTCTTCGCTAAAGATTTTTCATTTTTAAATGAAAAGAATATCATTTCAGAAACTTTGGTGTTTCTAATATAAAGAGCCTTCAAAGTTGATTTTTGATGCCTGAAATTTGAAAATATTTTACATTTTTATTATTGTAATATGTAATATATTGATATGCAATATTTTCAAAACACTCAGAGTTAAAATTATATTCGTAAGTAAAGATATTTTTTCATAAATCCTACGATTTATTTCAAATAGATCAGTCGTAGCGTTAATATTTTGCCAATGCTCAAAACGCATCTAGTAGATTCATTACCTTTGCAGGGTTAATCTGAATTTATAAAATAGTCTTTACAATTATGAAAATTTTGGCAAATGATGGCATCGAAGCCATCGGCAAACAACTACTAGAGCAGGCAGGATTTACGGTTGATACTAACAAAATCGAACAAGCAGAACTTCCGAATCGCCTTCAAGAATACAGTGCCATCTGTGTGAGAAGCGCTACTAAAGTCAGGCAAGAACTGATAGATCAGTGTCCTAATCTCAAAGCCATCGGCCGCGGCGGCGTAGGTATGGACAATATTGATGTGGAGTACGCCAGATCAAAAGGCATTGCTGTCATTAATACACCCGCCGCATCATCGCGATCAGTAGCGGAACTGGCTATGGCTCACTTGATGTCATTGTCTAGATTTTTGCATATCTCGAATAGACAAATGCCAGTCGAAGGTCAAACGTCATTTAACGATCTCAAAAAAGCTTATGCCAAAGGTCAAGAACTGGAAGGCAAGACGCTTGGGGTGATCGGAGCAGGCCGCATCGGCCAAGAAATGGTCAGAATAGGTCTAGGAATGGGGATGAAGATCATCGCTGTTGACCCTTTTGTCCCTTCATTTGTAGTCAACGTAGGTCCTCCATCATTAGGTTTTATGCATGAAGTATCGACTTCTGACATGGACACGTTATTATCAAATGCTGATTATATTTCTATTCATATCCCATCAGTTGACAAAGCCGTTCTTGGTACAGAAGAATTTAGTAAAATGAAACTTGGCGCTTTTATTGCCAACGCGAGCCGTGGTGGCACAATAGATGAAGACGCACTTTTGGTAGCCCTAGAAAACGGAACTGTTGCTGGCGTTGGTTTAGATGTTTTCGATAATGAGCCTACACCTAGGCAAGATCTATTATCTCATCCTAAGATATCTTTAACTCCGCATATTGGCGCTGCCACAGACGAAGCACAGAACAAAATCGGTGTAGAGTTGGCCGAAAAATTGATCGCCGCTCTAAATGCATAATTGCTTTGTAGCTCAAAGCAGTTTATCTGATGACCATCGGACCCCTAACCTAACGCCAAGGCGTCACAAGCGCTTAAGGAGAAAACTTAACTTGTTTTCGTCCAACCAAAATTAATTATTTTTTATAGCTAAAAGCATATCTTTGACCTGATTATGATCGGTAGATATGTGGTATAGAATAGGTTCTTTTTTATGGTATTATGTAAGGGCAGGTACAGCATTCAATGTGCAATCACCATTCTTGCATGATTTTGTGCAGCATGTGTTAGATGCTGACAAGGAGTATTATCCCTATCTCAGACTCGAGAAAGAACGGAAGCGATTACTGACAGATGACACCATGCTCACGGTGCTGGATCATGGAGCTGGGCCTTCTACATCGACCAGCAAGCAACGAAAAGTAAAAGATATAGCGAGCACTGCACTCTCCCACTCTGGCAAATGCCGGTGCTTATTTCAGATGATCGATCATTATCGATTTAAAAATATCTTGGAACTAGGTACATCATTGGGCTTATCATCGGCTTACATGGCATGGGCATCTTTGCAGGGGAAGGTAACAACATTAGAAGGAGATCCTTCCATTGCTCAGGAAGCGCAAAAATTGCACGACAAAATAGGCTTAAAAAATACTGAGATCATCGTCGGTAAATTTGCAGATACCTTGGATACGGTTCTGTCTAGTAGAGGAATATTTGATCTCATATTTATAGATGGTCACCACAGCGAAGAGCCTACTTTAGCTTATTTTGAAAAATTATTGTGCTCCTGCTCGCCTCAAGGTTTGATTATCTTTGATGATATTTACTGGTCAGCGGGCATGACCCGCGCCTGGCAAATGATAAAATCACATCCTCAAGTCACTTTGACGATTGATCTTTATGATATAGGTATCGTCAGCATCAATCCAGCACTTAGCAAAGAGAATTTCACTTACATTCCATACCATTATAAACCATGGCGTATTGGTTTGTTTGGAAAAGATTAATGGGACAGAAAGACATGTTGTCTTTCCTTTCGTTATTAAGATCCCCTAAAGAGCCTTCCACTCCGCAGCCTGGGGAAAGTCCAGCCTCTTGAATTGTCGGTTTTTGAGCGGTATTCGTGCTTTACCTGCAGTTTCGTTTACACGCTAACTTCAACAATTTCTTGCCCTTCACATCTAAAAACGCGGGCCGGAAATTTTTTGATAAGCCGATAATCATGGGTCGCTATAATGATGGAAGTGCCTTGCTCTCGAGTCAATCTATTGAGCAAATACAGGATTTCATCACTCGTATCGGGATCAAGATTGCCAGTAGGTTCATCTGCGATGATGATAGCAGGATTATTGAGCAGTGCTCTAGCGATGACGACACGTTGCTGTTCGCCGCCTGACAAAGCCTTGATATTTTTCTTCTCTGACCCTAAGAGTCCCACCATTTCCAGGACTTTGAGCACGCGAGCGGTCATTTGCGCTCTATCTTTCCATCCCGTCGCTTCGAGTATATACATGAGATTGCGCCCGACGGTCCAATCATCAAACAAAATGAAATCTTGAAAAACCATGCCAATCTT